>JBCCHN010000013.1:0-66685 GCA_039028695.1 Pseudomonadota bacterium | reverse complement strand
TGGCATCGGGTACGGCGATGACATTGAGAAGGCCCAAGGCCTCTTGATGGATCTGGCAACCAACGATCCGCGGGTCCACAAAGATCCCGAACCTCAGGTCATGGTCAAAACCCTGGGCGAGAGTTCGGTGGACGTCAATCTCCGCTTTTGGTGTTCAGCTGACGACTATTGGGCCCTGTTGTTCGACATGACCAAGGCCTCAAAATTGGCCATGGACGGCGGGGGCATCACCATCCCCTTCCCGCAGCGGGATGTGCACATTACCCAAGAATCCGCTTCAACCTAATTGCATCACCGGCGTCCTGTCGGGATAACAGGTTAAGCCAGACTTTTTGACTTCCGGGAGACGCTAGAGCCCGTCCCCGGAGGTCAAATAGGTCTCAGGGTAGGCCTTGTATTTGCGACCTATAGGAGTCCGCACCGCTGCGGCAATCCGCCTAGCCGGCCAAAAGGCTTTCGATGGCGCTCACCGCCTCATCTCCGGCACCGCCATTGGGTCCACCGGCCTGGGCCATGTCGGGGCGGCCGCCTCCGCCCTTGCCGCCCAGGGCCTGAGCCCCGGCCCGCACAAGATCAACCGCGCTCAGTCGGTCGGTCAGATCGTCGGTCACGCCCACCACCAGGGAGGCCTTGCCGTCGTTGGCTGCGACCAAGACCACGACCCCGCTACCCACCTGTTTTTTCAGGTCGTCGGCCAGGGGCTTTAGGTCCTTGGGCGAAATATCTTCCAGGACCCGGCTGGCAAGCTTGACCCCGCCCACCTCCTTGACCGCTTGCTCGGGAGCACCGCCCGCGCCCCCACCGGCCGCCAGCTTGCGCCGCAACTCGGAAAGCTCGCGCTCAAGGCGCCGCCGGTCCTCCAAAAGGCTCGCGACCCGCTCGGGCAGGTCTCCCGGCGCCACCTTAAGGGCCGCCGCGCTTTGGCCCAACAGCCGGTCCTGCCGCTCGGCGTGATCCACTGCCGCACCGGCCGCTACGGCCTCAATGCGACGCACGCCCGAGGCCAGCGCGGATTCGCCGGTGATCTTAAAATAGCCGATGTCGCCCACCTGCCCCACATGAGTGCCGCCGCACAGCTCGGTGGAATAGATACCGCCGGTCCGCTCAGGCGACTCACCACCCATGGAGACCACACGTACCTCATCCCCATACTTCTCGCCGAAGAGCGCCAAGGCACCCGCCTCGATCGCGTCGTCCGGCGTCATGTAACGGGTGGAAACCGCCGCATTATCCCGGATGCGCTGGTTTACTTCCCGCTCCACCGCAACGATGTCCTCGGGGGCCAAAGGCTGCGGATGGGAGATATCAAAGCGCAGCCGGTCCGGCGCCACCAACGAGCCCTTTTGGGTCACATGATCGCCTAATCGGCGGCGTAGGGCCTCGTGGAGCAAATGGGTGACGGAGTGATGCGCTCGCAATCCTCGGCGCCGGCTATGTTCTACTCGCAGTTCCACAGCCTCATTAAGGGTCAGCTTACCCTTGCTGACCCGGCCGATATGGACATGAAGATCACCCAGTTTCTTCTGGGTATCGGTCACGGTCAATTCACCGCCATCTGCGGAAAAGACGATCCCGCTGTCACCCATTTGGCCACCCGATTCACCGTAAAAGGGGGTCTGGTTGACCAGAAGCAAAACGTCCTGACCGGACTCAACGTTGTCGACCCGCGCGCCGTCGCGCACCAAGGCGACGATCTGGCCCTCGGCCACTTCGGTCTCGTAGCCTAGAAACTCGGTGGCGCCCAATTCCTCGCGCAACTCGAACCAGAGTGATTCCGTGGCTGCCTCGCCGGAGCCGGACCAGGCCTTGCGCGCTGCCTCGCGCTGGCGGGCCATGGCCGATTGGAAACCGTCCTCGTCGACGTGACGTCCTTGGCCGCGCAGAATGTCCTGGGTCAGATCCAGAGGGAAGCCATAGGTATCGTAAAGCTTAAAGGCGACCTCCCCATCCAAGGTCCCCCCTTCGCCCAGCCTGTCGGTTTCGTCCGACAGCAGACGCAGGCCCCGTGCCAGTGTCTTTTGAAAGCGGGTTTCTTCCAGCTTGAGGGTTTCCGAAATCAGAGCCTGGGCTCGCGCCAACTCGGGAAAGGCACTGGCCATCATGCCCACCAGAGACGGCACCAGACGCCACATCAAAGGCTCCTCGCAACCCAATTTATGGGCATGGCGCATGGCCCGACGCATGATCCGGCGCAGCACATAGCCGCGCCCATCGTTAGAGGGCAAAACGCCGTCAGCGATCAAAAAGGAACTGGCGCGCAGGTGATCGGCGATCACCCGGTGGGAAACGCCGTGAGGGCCGTCTGGCGCTGTTTCGCTGGCCTCAGCCGAGGCCTCAATGATGGCCCGCAAAAGGTCCGTATCATAGTTATCGTGTTTACCCTGCAGGACCGCCGTAATGCGCTCCAGGCCCATGCCTGTGTCGATGGAAGGCTTGGGCAGATCCAGCCGCTCGCCTGGCGCCAGTTGCTCGAACTGCATAAAGACCAGATTCCAAATCTCGACGAAACGGTCCCCGTCCTCGTCGGAGCTGCCGGGCGGTCCGCCGGGGATATGGTCGCCGTGATCGAAAAAAATCTCCGAGCAGGGACCGCAGGGTCCCGTATCGCCCATGGCCCAAAAGTTGTCCGACGTGGCAATGCGGATGATCCGATCATCAGGCAAGCCGGCGATTTTTTTCCACAGGTTGGCCGCCGCGTCATCCTCGGCATAAACAGTGACCAACAGCCGGTCCTTGGGAAGGCCGAAATCCTTGGTGATTAGGGTCCAAGCCAATTCAATGGCCAAATCCTTGAAATAATCGCCAAAGGAAAAATTCCCCAGCATCTCGAAGAAGGTGTGGTGGCGCGCCGTATAGCCCACGTTTTCAAGATCATTGTGCTTACCGCCGGCGCGTACGCATTTCTGAGAGGTGACGGCCCGACGGTAGGGCCGCTCTTCGTTTCCCGTGAAGACGTTCTTGAACTGCACCATACCGGCGTTGGTGAACAGCAATGTGGGATCGTTGCGGGGAACCAGGGGCGAAGACGCCACGATCTCATGCCCGTTTTTACCGAAATAATCCAAAAACGCTGTTCTAATCTCGTTACCGCTTGTCATCTCACTCATCCGCAATCTGAGGCATTCAAAACTTGGAATGCACAATATCCGGGGCGTCCGAAACCCGGGTATCCAAAACAATTCTGGGCGCCCAAACTCCCGCCCGGCACAACGGCTGATCGGCGACCTATGGGCTTGGGCATTCCTCGCCGAACAGGCTGCCTATTCGGGCCGACCGCCTGAGCCGCCCAAAGGGCCAACCAAAGACTCCCTCTCAGGTATCGCATATATCTAAGGTGAAGCGGCGTCCAGTGCCAGCGCGAAGTCAGCTTAAAGCGGCATTTATACACCCTCTCAAGGACCCCTTCGGCAAGCGGCCCAACGGCCTTCACCACAACTTGATTTCCAGTCGGGACAAAAGGCCGCACATTAAACGGGAGAAGTACTGCTTGTGGCAAATCCGAGACTGCTGCTAAGCCGTCTGTGAATATAACCATAGACCCAAGTCTATAAAGCTAAGCGTCGACCCGGAGGTCGACCTCGTGGCCACCAGCGCCACCTCTTGACCAGCCAGGTCATGAATGGCGCGCTTGTAAATGGCCGAGAGAACTTTGCGGCTTTGGGTCTTATTGTGAGTGTGCCGAGCGAATGACCAAAAACCCCCGAGCCCACGTTTCCGCGCCATCCCGCAACCCAATTCCTATGGGGACCCTCAATTCAGTGCTAAGCTCAATTCAGACCTGGGATCAGGCAAAGCATGCCGCTGGCCAATCCGCCAGCGGCCCGCCCGTCCGGGCCTGGCAGAGGATTAACAAGAGCCTTAAGATCGGCGCGACAGCGACCATCGCCCTTTTCATTGCCTTTGCTTCGCAGCCGGCATCCGCTCAAAGCTTCGAAAACTTGGACCTAACGCCGCTGCAAGAGCCGGTTCAGCAGGATCAGCAACCAAGTCAACCTGAATCGACCGACTCGGGCGCCGCGGCAAGTCAGGCGGCGCCCCAGGTCCTCCCGCCTAAGTCCTTCGGTGACTGGAATCTGCGTTGCGAGGTGGCGCCGGGCGCTACCGAGGAAGCCTGCTTTATGTTTCAGGATGTTATCAACCCCAACAACGGCCAGCCCATGCTGCAGGTTGCGGTGGGCCTTTGGCCGCCTGACAAGACCCGCGGCCTGGTGGTGACGACGCCCCTGGGGGTGACCCTGCCCCCTGGAATCGTGATCGGGGTAGACGGCCAAAACCGAGCAGAATTCCCTTACATCCAATGTGTTCCCTCGGCTTGCCAAGCCACCTACCGTATGGATGATGCGCTCTTGCAAGCCTTTAAGGCGGGCAACGCCGGATCGGTCAACCTGCACGACTCCCGTCGCCGTCCCGTAACCGTTCCCTTCTCCTTGCGCGGCTTCACCGCCGGCTTCGCCGAGGTAAAATAAAACGGACTCCGAAAGAGCTCCGCATCCCTCCTTCAAACCGGGACCTTTCGATCGGCGGTCCGACCTTAGCCCTCGGTCTGAAGGGCTAAAAATGCAAGTGTCAGGCTCTGACAAAAAGAAGGGCGCCCCGTGGGCGCCCTTTAGGCTTCGTGTCACGCGGAACTGAGGACTGCTTCCGCGATGGGACACCGCGCACGGCCCCGAATGGGGGGAATGGGGCCGAGCCGGGGGCCGCTTGATCGCATCAAACGCAACCAAGCGGATCAAAAAGCGATGAACGATCTATCTGGCAAGCCCAAAATGACCTGCTATGCGGATCTCTTTACAGATCCCGCTTTGGCCTAGGAATCCTCCTCCGCCTCGCCGGGGGCCGGACCCTCGAGCATAGCGGTGGCCACGAGGCCGGCATTTTCGCGGACCCGGTTCTCAATCTGGTTGGCCAAATCCGGATTCTCCCGCAGGAAAGTCTTGGCGTTTTCCCGGCCCTGGCCAATGCGCTGACCGTCGCAGGAAAACCAAGCGCCGGACTTGTCGACAATGTTGGCCTGTACCCCCAAATCCAAGAGCTCGCCGGTCTTTGAAATGCCCTGACCATACATAATGTCAAATTCGATGACCCTAAAAGGTGGCGCCATCTTGTTCTTGACCACCTTCACCTTGGTCTGGTTGCCGACAATAGTGTCCCGATCCTTAATGGCGCCAATGCGGCGAATATCCAACCGAACCGAAGAATAGAACTTCAAGGCATTGCCGCCAGTCGTGGTCTCTGGATTGCCGAACATGACCCCGATCTTCATGCGGATCTGGTTGATGAAAATCACCAAGGTCCTGGATTTGGAAATGGAGGCGGTCAGTTTGCGCAGGGCCTGGCTCATGAGGCGAGCCTGCAGGCCCGGCAAGGAGTCACCCATATCTCCCTCCAACTCGGCCCGAGGCACCAGAGCCGCCACGGAATCGATCACCAGCACGTCAATGGCCCCCGATCGCACCAGAGTATCGGCGATCTCCAGAGCCTGTTCCCCCGCATCCGGCTGGGAAATCAGCAATTCTTCCACGTTGACACCCAGCTTATTGGCATAAACCGGGTCCAGGGCGTGCTCCGCATCCACAAAAGCGCAGGTGCCGCCGATCTTCTGGGCCTCAGCCACCACATGGAGGGCCAAGGTGGTCTTACCCGAACTTTCCGGTCCGTAGATCTCCACAATCCGCCCGCGGGGCAGGCCACCGATGCCCAAGCCAATATCCAGTCCCAGAGACCCGGTGGAAATGACCTCGGTCTCGACCACCTGATCTTCACCCAGGCGCATGATGGAGCCCTTGCCGAATGCCCGCTCGATCTGACCCAAAGCCGCTTCCAAAGCCTTTTGTTTGTCCACGTTTTCCCTCTCAACCACACGCAAATGGTTCTGTGCCATGACCAGCGATCCTTCTCCCAAAGGGCTCCCAAAAAGGAGCCAATCAACGTCTATGAGGCCGAACGTACCCTCTTTGTTCTCATCTATCAACCAAAAAATAGAACAAAAAGTGAATTCCCGCTCTGTTGCCCTAGTATGACCTCGCTTCGGTTCACCGAAAGGTCGATCACGTCAATTGGAAAAAGATCACCCGTCGTCTCGGATCGGCAACGGTTTTGCAACCGAAAGTCCAACCTGCTGCCTCAAGCGACCGGCAAGAACGGAGTCCGGGCAAGGCCTATTTGACGCTTGTTGCAATAATTTGGCCGAATACCTGTGTCAGGGCTGTGGGCCCTATGAACACCATGGCCCTAAGCGGCCAACATCGCAGATTTGGACTCCGGGAGGCCTATGCCCCTGGGCCATCTAAAACTTCTTTAACTTTGCCCGCCAACTGCTTGAGACTAAAGGGCTTTGGCAGGAAGTGTATGGCCGCGTCCTTATCCAGGCGTTTGCGGAAGGAGTCCTCGGCATAACCGGAGATGAAGATGACCTTGAGTTCCGGCCGCTCTTTGCGGACCTCGCGCACCAGGCCCGGCCCATCCATTTGGGGCATCACCACATCGGTGACCAGAAGGTCGATCTCCTTTTCCTCCTGGGCCAACACCTCAAGGGCTGCCTCGCCGGAATCCGCCTCCAGGACCTGATAGCCCTTGTTGCGCAGGGCGCGCGCACCAAACGAACGCACCGCGTCCTCATCTTCCACCAGCAACAGCCGACCCCGTCCGGAGAGGTCCCGGCCCTTTTCGATTTCCTCCACCTCCTGGGATTGCTCGGCATCTTCAGCCAAGCAGGGCAGGTAGATGGAAAAGGTCGTGCCCCCACCCAAACGGCTTTCCACCGCCAGGTAACCGCCGGATTGGCGCACGATGCCATAGACGGTGGAGAGGCCGAGCCCAGTGCCCGCCCCAACCTCTTTGGTGGAGAAAAACGGCTCGAAGATACGGTTCAGGTTCTCCGGCGGGATGCCGCAGCCGTTATCAGCCACCTCGACAACCACATATTCCCCGGCCGGTAGGGTTTCACCCTTGAGTTTGGATTCCCGATGCAGGGTTTTACTCTCGGTGCGGATGGTCAGGCGCCCTGCCCGTTCCACCCCATCCTGGACCATGGCATCACGGGCATTGACCGCCAGGTTGATAATCACCTGCTCTAGTTGGCCCTGGTCCGCCTTGACCATGCCCAGATCCCGCCCATGGATCATTTTCAACTCAATGCTTTCGCCGATGAGACGCCGCAGCAGGTGGGCCAATTCCGCCAGGATATCGGTCACCACAAGGTGCCGAGGCTGAAGAGTTTGCTGACGGGAAAAGGCCAAAAGCTGACGCACTAAGTTGGCGGCCCGATTGGCGTTTTGCTTGATCTGCATGATATCGCCAAAGGACTGATCGCCGGGCTGGTGGCGCAGCAGCAAGAGATCTGAAAAGCCGATCATAGCGGTCAGCAGATTGTTAAAGTCATGGGCAATGCCGCCGGCCAATTGCCCCACCGCCTGCATTTTTTGAGACTGGGTGAACTGCACCTCCAAACGCCGCTGCTCGGTGCTGTCGATAAAGTGTAATATATAGGCCGCCGGCATCAGGGCATCCCCGGCCAGGCGCGTGATGTACATGGAACAGATGGTGTCCTGATCGGCCCCAAAACGCACCTCAATGGGCACCTTTTGGTGACGGACCGCGTTTTCATCCTCTCCGCCGAAGGCCTCGCGCACCAAAGCGCCGTCATTGGGGCTCAGAAAATCAAAGAGCGTACCCTTTTTCACCTGGGCATAGTCGGTGCCCACCAACTCGCAAAAGGCCGCGTTGCACTCGGCGATTTCGCCGGCTTCGCTCACTAGGGCGATGCCCACGGGCGCCTCTTGGAAAAAGCGGCCGAAACGTTCCTCGGATCGCTCCAACGCCTCGGCCATGGCCCGCTCACGGGATAGATCCCGCACCACCGATCGGGTACGCAGGCTTTGCCCATCCTCACCGCGGACAATGTCCTGAGTTATAGAAGCATCGAAGCGCACCCCAGTGGCGCTTTTCAGCACCATCTCCCCATGGGTGGCTCCCGGCATGCCGAAAGGATCAAAGGGCAAGGTCCCCCGGGGCAAGGGATTGGCGATAACATCATGCAAGCGGATGCGTCCCGCCTCTAAATCCTCGTGAGGCAGAGAAAGCCATTCCATGAGGGTCCGGTTGACAAAGAGGAACTGGCCCTGTTCGTCAACGGAAAAGAAGCCGATCGGCGCGTGCTCAAGCAGGTCCACAAAGCGCTCCTGTTCATCATAAGCGACTTGCTCAACCTGACGATGGGGGGACAGCTCATCCAAGCCCCAGCAAACATGACCCTCCCCATCACGCAACGGAGCCGCTGACAGGATCACCCATTCCAACTCCCGGCTCTGGTCCTCACTCGACATGTCGCTCAACGAGGACGCTAAGGCCAAGGTTAGTTGGCCGGATTGGCCTTGACGGGCGGACTGCTGAAGTTGGGTGAGCGCCTCGAGCTGCGCCGGGTCGTGGGCCAAACTGTCCCGCAGCAATTGGGGTAGCGCCAAGGCGCTGTTGCCAAAGGCCGCCTTTGCAGCGGAATTGGTAAAGGCGACCGTTCCGGCACCGGTGACAATTTGCCGGGGCTGGGGCATAGCCTCCACCACGGCCCAAGACTCTTTCGGCCGGCGTCGTCCCCAGAGAATAAATCCAAAGGCCGCCACAGCCGCACCGAGCGCCATGGACACTAGGGCCGCCACAACGGTACTGACCCCCCCGGCCGTTTCCACCGGCGCTTGCGCCAAGGCCGCCTTGGCGCTCATCAAGCAGCCCAATGCCGGGGGCCCTACCAGGCTAACGGCTCGCCAAATCACATGGGTCAAAAATCTGTCTTTCCCCAATAGAGTTCCCCCGGCTCCAAAAAAATCCCCGACTTTGAACGACTCTCCCCAGTCGAGTCGAACAAGCAATTCTACTGTCATAAACCGGTAAAGAAAATAACCTGCTCACCCTAACGCCGGGCAGCGGCAGAGCGGAGCTTGCCTTTCAGACGCATGACGTAGCTGATGACCTCGGCCACGGCCTTATAGTGTTCGGGGGGGATTTCCTGATCCAATTCCACACCGCTGTAAAGCGCTCGCGCCAGAGGCGGGTTTTCCACCACGGGCACATCATTTTCTTTGGCCACCTCGCGAATCTTAAAAGCCAGAGTGTCCACGCCCTTGGCCACCAAACGCGGCGCTTCCATCGATTCCTGTTCATATTTCAGAGCGACGGCAAAGTGGGTCGGGTTGGTCACCACCACATCCGCTTCGGGCACGGCGGCCATCATACGCTGCCGGGCCCGTTCCAGGCGAATTTGACGCAGGCGGCTTTTGGCAATGGGATCCCCTTCGGCTTGCTTGTTTTCGTCCTTGATTTCCTGCTTGGACATGCGCTGCTGCTTGTGATGCTGAAAGCGTTGATAGAGCACATCCGCGATGGTGATCACCGTCATGATCGCCAAAACCGCCAGCACCACCTTAAACGAGATGGACTGAAGCAAAAGAAGGAAGCTTCCGGTCTCCATCGTTGCGATGGTCATGAGATGGTCCTTGTCGGGCCACACCAAAATACCCACGACAACAGAAACAATGATCAGCTTAATGATGCCCTTGGTAAACTCCATCAGGGCATTGAGTGAGAAAATCTTCTTAAAGCCGCGCTTGAAACCGATGTTGGAAAGTTTGGGTTTGATCTGCTCGGGCGTGAAGAGCAGGCCGTTTTGGATAACGCCTGACAGGATGCCGCTGAAAAAGATAATTGTCATGGGTACAGCCAACACCAGGGCCAACTGCAAGGTCGTCTCAAGGGCGGTTTCACTAAGTTGGGCGGCATCCATGGAGAAGGCCTCAGGCTGGGCCAAGAAGCTGACCAAAACCTCGCCCATGCCCGCAAAGGTTTGCTGCATGAAAAGGCCGACAAAGATGGCCAGGCCCAGCAGCATGAACCAGTGCGAGACCTCCTGCGATTTGGCAACCTGACCCTGTTCGCGGGCCTTTTCAAGCTTTCGGCTTGTCGGCTCTTCTGTCTTTTCTGATTGGTCGGTATCGTCAGCCACCGGTGCGTTCCTTTGCGGTTCGGCGTGTCATTAAAAGGGCAGAACGGGCAGCATGATTTCCTCAAAGCTACTCAGGAACCAACGGATCATCACCGGCAAGGCAAAAAACAGCACCACCAGGCCCATGGCGATCTGCAAGGGCATGGCGATAAAAAAGACCTGCATTTGCGGCATCAAGCGCGAGAGCAATCCCAATGCCAGGTAAAAGACGATGCCAAAGGCAACAAAAGGAGAGGCCAATTGAAAGCCCAGGATGAAGGACTTGGAGACCACCTGGGCTATCACATCGGCAAAATCCCCAACCATGATCGGCGCACCCGGCACAAAAAGGGCATAACTGTCGATCACCGCCATGAGCAGGAGGTGGTGGATGTTCAACACCATGATCAACAGCAATCCGAGCATGGTTAGAAAGGAGCTGATGATCGAGCCCTGTTGGGCAGCGGTAGGATCGTTCGTCAGGGCATTAGCCAAGGCGCTCATGTTGGAAATCACCATACCCGCCACCGACAGGGCCGACATGATGATCCGGGCCACAAGACCCAGAAACAGGCCCACAAAAGACTCGCCCAGAATCAGCAGGACAATTAATGAGACCTGGGCGGGCATCGGGGGAATCGCTGTCCCCACAACCGGCGACACGACAAGGGTGATCAACAAAGCGGCAGCCAAGCGAATCCGAATGGGGATAAAGGCCTCGCCGAACCCCGGCAAAAAAATCAAGGCAGTGCCGACCCGCACGAAGATCATCGCCACCGCAAAAATTTCAATGGATAGCAGGGCTGCGAGCATGCCCGTCAGCCCAAAGCGATCATTCGGTCAAAGAGCACCAGGGTGAACTGAGACAAGCTGGTCAGCATAAATGGCAACAGCAACATGATGCTCACAAAGATCACCACAATCTTGGGCACGAAGGTCAGCGTCATTTCCTGGACCGACGTTAGGGCTTGAAACAAGGAAATGGCCAAGCCCACAATCAGCGCCATCGCCATGACCGGACCGGATATCTTGAGCATGATAAAGACAGCATCCCGGCCCAACTCGATGGCTTCAACTTCATTCATCGGGCATCTCTCGTTGGAAAGGTCAAAAAACGGCGGCGGAATGGCACGATGAGGGACCGGCTCAGGCCCATGCGGCCGGTCAGATGGGCATCCGCAGGATGTCTTGATAGGCCTGGATCACCCTGTCACGGACAGAGACTACGGTCTCTAAGGTCAGCTCGGCGCTCGAGACCGCCAGCACGACATCGTTCAAATCGGCTCGCCCGACGGCTGCCTCAAGACTCTTGCTTTCCGCTTCGCGCAAACTCTCAACGGTGGTCTTTGCCGCTTCTTGAAGCGCTTCGGAAAACCCGCCACCCTTTACGTCCCGCGCCTCGAGGCCGGCTGATCCCGATTGCCGCAGCATCTTGTCGTAGGCATGGACGGCATTGGTAAGATTGACTGTCATTCTACCCTCTTGGGGACTCACATTTTAGACGGCCTATCTCCTGGCACGATGAAAGCCGCCTTCCTGGCAGCCGGTAAAATCTTAGCGAAGTAGATCGATGGTGCCCTGCAACATGGTCCGGGCCGCCTGAATGGCCCGCAGATTGGCTTCATAGGTTCGCTGGGCCTCGCGCATGTCCGACATCTCCATCAAGGGATTGACATTGGGCAGCAGCACATAGCCGTCTTCATCCGCAGCAGGATGGCCGGGCTGGAACTGGCGCCCGAAAGAGCCTTTGTCAGTCAGAATGTCACTGACCCGAACGGTCTGGACACCAAGGGCACGGTTCATTTCATTGGCAAAGGCCACCAACTTCCGCCGGTAGGGCTCACCACCCGCCTCTCGGGCTGTGGAGTTAGCATTGGCAAGGTTTTCCGAAATCACCCGCAAGCGCGTCCCCTGGGCCCGCAAGCCCGCTGCGGAAAGGTGAAGTGACTTTTCCAGATCCATCGGCATCCATTCCTTACCTTAGAGAGCCATGCTGGCCCGAGGCGGCAAAAAGCAGAGGCGGCACCACGCGCTGCCCGCTCATCGGGACCCTTTCAGCGCCAGCCTGATCATGGCCGCGTGTTTTTTGTACAGGCGGACCATCATGTTGTGGTCCGCTTGAACCTGATTCATCATGATGAGCTGCTCTTCGAGCACCACCGAGTTTCCGGTTGGCGAGATCTCGTAGGCTCCTGCCGCCTCCACCACTTTGGCACCAGAGGTATCGGCATTTTTTGAGCCGACCAGATGGCCAACATGGGTTTGCCGGGCCGCCAGGGGCGTTCCCACCTGACGCGTTAAGGCGCGATGAAAGGAGGCCTCATCCAGATCCCGAGCCCGATAGTCCTGCGTATCTGCATTTGCAATATTATCTGCAACTACACCTTGTCGTTGCCCAAGCCAATCCATTCGTTGGGCGAGCGCAGTTAAAAGACCCGGTTTGTTAAGCATGAATCTATCGTTTAATTAAGTGGGTTTATCGACACAAATCGGATAAATTGCCTATCCTTATAGATGTATTGTGATGCGCGTCTTGTTAAAATTACGTAAAACGAGCTAAATTGGTCTTAAATTGATTCGAAAAAATAACACGACCTGGACGGTCGATTGAACTTAAGGGAATTTCTGGGGGCCCATGCTTTATTTGACCCGAAAAATTGGGGAATCCGTCATTATTAATGACGACATCGAGGTGACTGTGGTGGATATCCGCGGCAAATCGATCAAACTGGGCTTCACCTTTCCCCAGGACGCCAGCGTCTTGCGGCGCGAGATCTACGAGCGCATTCAAGAGGAAAACCGGGCCGCCGCCATAGGCAGCGATTCCCTAGCAGATGCTATCAAGGGTCGGACCCTCAAGGCTCAGAGTGACGGCGAGTAGCGCTCAAACGTCGGAAAACTCCAAGGATCACGGTACCTTACGCTCCAAACCCAGCTTGGACGATCCGCCTGATGAGGAGGCCGATCAGCGGCCAGAATGAACCTTCGAATCATCAGCGATTAAACTTTTCATTAAGCATAATCGTCCAGGATCATCCCCCGTGATGGACCGGACCGAAGATCCCGTGATCCCTGGTTCGGCAAAAGAACAATAATCGGCGGCGATCACCTCAGGAGAAACCCTTGCCTCACCCGCTTGCCACAACGGCTTCCCAGGTTTTGGCTGTTAACGACAAGTCCGGCGATCCAGACGATTTGGAGATCGCCTTTGCCCTTCAGTCCGCCGACGGCAGGGCCGAAACAACCCGCTTGGTCGCCCGGGGCGAAGGCGAGCTGGCCGAGGAAATTCTAGCATTGGCCCTGAGTCACGGTGTGCCTGTCCGACAAGATGCCGACCTGGCCAGCTTGCTCGATACGGTGGAGCTGGACAGCGACATTCCCCTGCCGGCCTTGGCCGCAGTGGCCGAGATCCTAACCTACCTTTATCAAATTAAAGACCCGGCGGTTCCGTCCAATGAAGCCCCGCGGTCCAGCGGAGACAACTGACGTGACGCAACACCCGGAATTGGCGAGCGAAATTCAGTCGTTAATAAACGGCCTGACCCAGGCCCGCCACGACATCAAGCAGGGCAAGTTGCTGGACCTGACGCCCATGCATCCGCGCCTGACCGCCCTTTGCGCCACCATCGACGGCCTGCCCGGGGGCGAGGCCGCCGACTACAAAAAGAAGCTGGTTGGAGTCATGGACGAGTTGGACCTTTTAACCAAAACCGTCAAGCAGGGCCTGAAGGACCTGGAAGGCCAAATTGGCGAAGCCAGCCGTCGCGGGCAGGCCCATCTCGCCTACAGCAAGCCTAAGGGCTGATCCCTTCGATCGAGCGCACCGGATCGCCATGGAATTCGAAACCTACTTCCGTTTTGTCGCCGCACTGGCGCTGGTCCTGGCCCTTATTGCCGTTTTGGCCTGGGGGCTTAAGCGTTATTCCGTGCAGGGCCGGATCGCCCGACGGGCCGGCCCCGGCACTCGCCTGTCGGTGATCGAATTCAAATCCCTGGACGCCCGCCGCAAGTTGGTGCTGGTGCGCCGGGACGACGTTGAGCACCTCATACTGCTTGGCCCCAATCAGGAACTGCTGGTCGAGGCCGGCATCACCGCTCACAAAACAACCGATATCACCGACAGCGATATTCCCGATGTGGTGTCCTTAAAATCAGCCGTGCGCAGCCTACGTGGCAGCAAGGAGGCCGATTGACTCCGCTCGTCGTCACCTCCGCGATGGTCCGCCGCCTTCTGATCGGCGGCCTTGCGACTCTCCTGATCATGGTGTTCGCAGACTCTGTCCAAGCACAAAGTTTGTCCCTCGACCTGGGCGACGGCGGGGGGAGCCAGACCGGGCGCATCTTGCAACTGATCGCCCTTGTCACGGTGATCAGCCTGGCTCCGTCCATCCTGGTCATGATGACCTCCTTCACCCGGATCGTGGTGGTGCTCTCCCTCCTGCGCAGTGCCCTGGGCGTTCAGCAAACGCCCCCCAACACGGTGATTGTCAGCTTAGCCCTTTTTCTGACCGCTTTTATAATGATGCCGACCCTGGAGCGGGTGTACGACGAGGCCCTTGAGCCCTTAATGAATGAAGAAATCAGCGAGGAACAGGCCATGGAAGTGGCCGCCCAGCCGGTGCGCCAATTTATGCTCGAGCATGTGCGTGAACAAGACCTGGGACTTTTTATGGAATTATCTCAGGAGCAGTCGGTAACCGCACCGGAGGATACACCCCTCAGGGCCTTGATCCCGGCCTTCATGATCAGCGAGCTGCGCCGGGCCTTCGAGATCGGCTTTTTGATGTTCCTGCCCTTTATCATCATCGATATGACGGTGGCCTCGATTCTTATGTCCATGGGCATGATGATGCTGCCGCCGATTATGATCTCCCTGCCCTTTAAGCTGATCTTTTTTGTCCTGGTGGACGGCTGGTACCTGGTCGCCGGATCGCTGGTAAAAAGCTACGGTGGTTAGGCGCGGCGGCTAAGCGGCCGCCTTTTCCCGATTTGCCAGCAGCCAACGGCAAAAGAGCCAAGCCAGCACCGCACCCGCCAATTGGGCCAGGATGAATGCCGGTACGTCCGGCGGCCGAATGCCGGAAAAGCTATCGGTCAAACCGCGGGCGATGGTCACCGCAGGATTGGCAAAGGAGGTCGAAGCGGTGAACCAATAGGCGGCGGTAATGTAAAGCCCTACCGCCATGGCGACCGCGCTCTCCCTGGCCCGCAAGGTCGCCAAAATGGTAAAGACCAGGCCAAAGGTCGCCATCCCTTCCGCAAACCATTGCGCTCCGCCGTTGCGCACCTTATCGGAAAACTGAACCACCGACAGATCGAACATCAGGTGGGCCGCCCAAACACCCAAGATGCCACCGACAATCTGCATGACCACGTAGACGACCGCCGGAACAGCGGCGATCTCCCGTCGCAGGCAAAAGACCAAGGTGACCGCCGGGTTAAAATGAGCCCCCGAGATCGGCCCCAGCATGATGATGAGCACCACCAAAATCGCACCGGTGGGAATGGTATTGCCCAACAAGGCGAGGGCGACGTTCCCTCCCGCCAAGCTTTCGGCCATGATGCCCGAGCCCACGACTGTCGCCAGCAGGAAGGCCGTACCCACCAATTCCGCCGAATATTTCTGTGCCGACGAATAACTCATAGCTCCATTTTCCCAATCTGGGACAGGCGATGCTTGGCGTCCCCTTGCGATAGCCCAGCCAATGGCAACGCCAAGAGAGCGTCGATGCGACTTCTCATGGCGCGACAGGTTTCTTGAAAGGCCTCTCGCACAACGTCATCCGACCCTTCCACGGTGGCCGGATCAGGCAGGCCCCAATGCACGGTTAAGGGATGGCCGGGCCAGATGGGACACTGCTCGGCCGCCGCGCTATCGCAAACCGTCACGATCAAGTCCAAGGGTTGCGCGCTCGGCCCGGCAAACATCTCCCAGGATTTTGAAACCGCAAAATCGGTTGGAATGCCGGCGTCCCGCAGAACCTCCAGCGCCATGGGATGAGGTGCGCCCTTTGGTTGGGAACCTGCCGAGAATGCTTGGAAGCCCGGCCCGCCCCGGGCTCTTAGAAGGCCCTCGGCCAAAATGGAGCGGGCGGAGTTGCCCGTGCAAAGGAAGAGGACGCAAAAAGGCCGATCTGTCACGTTGTCGCTCCTTCCGCCTGCTGGGCAATCTGATCTATAAGACCTCGGCAAAGCTCGGGACGCCCGCCGCAGCAATCCCGCATTAAAAATTCCAAAAGGCCCCCTAAACCGTCCAGATCGACAAAATAGCGGATAGTCCGCCCTTCCCGCTCATTTCGGATTAGTCCCGCGTTGAGCAGCACTGTCAGATTGGCCGACATGGTGTTTTGCCGCACCCCCAGGGCATCGCCGATCTCGCCGGACAACATGCCCCGCGACCCGGCACGAATCAGCCGACGAATAACTTCTAATCGGGTTTCCTGGCTTAAAGCACCAAAGCCAGACGTTGCTGTTTTTATATCCATATTTCATGAATATTTGATATTTTTATAACTGTCAACTGACTGGATTGAGATGGAATTTGTCGGTGAGCCGTATCGCATGGATGAATCTGGCCACGCTGCGGCGAATTTGGAAAGGCGGGGGCCGAGCTACCTGTCACCCCCATCCCCTATGCTGGGCATTGAGGTTGCCAGTGGCTTCCCCTAGCTTGCCCAGCACGGGCATTACAAGGCCTTGGCGTGAAACTTGAAGGAGATGATGAAATGAAAATTGTTGTGTTTGGAGCAACAGGCGACATTGGTGCGGCTCTTTGTGACGAGTTGGGTTCGCGCCATGACCTTATCACCGTGGGCCGTAACAGCGGCGACCTTCGCGCGGATATTGGTGACCGTGATTCTCTCGTGGCCCTCTACAAAAAGACCGGTCAGGTAGATGCGGTAATCTCTGCCGTGGGCTCGGTCCACTTTGGCCCCCTGGTCGATTTTAGCGAGGACCAGATGATGGTGGGCCTGAAAAACAAAGTGATGGGGCAGATTAACGTGGTCTTGACCGGGCTGAGTTCCGTGACGGATGGGGGCTCCTTCACTCTGACCAGCGGCGTCTTGGACCGGGACCCCGTGAGATCCGGTGTGGGCGCGGCCACGGCCAACGGCGCGCTGGCCGGTTTCGTGACGGGAGCCGCCATCGAGATGCCCCGTGGCATGAGGCTCAACGTGGTGAGCCCCGGTTTGTTGGAAGTTTCTGAAGCCCGCTACGGGGCCTTCTTCCCCGGACATGAAAGGGTCCCATCCGACCGTGTCGGGCGCGCCTATGCCAAATCCGTAGAAGGTGCGGTTACCGGTCAGGTCATCATTGTGGAGTAAAGGGCCAGGGGGTGCGGGCCGAAGGTGTTTATCGCGGCACCACAGCGATATCCGAGGGATCGGCAAAAAGCTCTAAGCTGTCCCCAATCTGAGGGGCTGCCCGTTGGGGCAAACGTAGCCGGATCAGCGCCCCATGCCCCGCGAGCTGAACAAGGCACTGGTGGTGAGTCCCAAAAAAGCCCGTTTCCTCTATGCGACCCTGACCCAGCAAGAGTTGGCGACCGCTTCTATTCTCATCTGATGAGCTGGAAAGATGCTCCGGCCTCACCACAAGGCAAACCTCTTGGCCTTCTTCTCCCGGCCCCGTTATCTCAAACTGCCCGAACGCCGCTTCCACCGTCAAGCGGTCTCCATTGACCGCCGTGACCTTCCCGTCAAAGAGGTTGCTCTCCCCCATGAAGGTCGCGGTAAAGCGGCTCGCCGGGCGAAGGTAGATGCGCTCAGGGGGCCCCAGATCCTCGATAAAGCCGTCATTCATCACCACGATCACATCGGCGATGGCCATGGCTTCTTCTTGGTCATGAGTCACATGGACAAAGGTCGTGCCGACACGCTTTTGAATGGCCTTCAGCTCTTCCTGCATTTGCCGGCGCAGCTTCATATCCAAAGCGCCCAAGGGCTCGTCCAGCAAGAGGACCGTCGGCTCTACTGCAAGAGCGCGAGCTAAGGCGATGCGTTGGCGTTGTCCACCGGAAAGCTCGTGAATGCGACGGCCGGCAAGATGAGCCAGCCCAACCATCTCGAGGGCTTGGGCAATACGCGGCGATTGCTCAGCTTTTGGCAGGCTTTGCATCTTTAAACCAAAGCCTACGTTGCCCGCCACGGTCATATGGGGAAAAAGAGCGTAGTCCTGAAAAACCGTGGTCGTGGGTCGCTTGGCCGGGGCTATGTCTGTGACATCCGCGCCATCGATCAAAACCCGCCCGGCTGTGGGTGTCAGAAACCCGCCAAGAATATTCAAAAGTGTCGTCTTACCGCCGCCAGAGGGTCCGAGCAAAACCACATAATCACCCCGTTGAACCGACAAGTTAATGTCCTTCACCGCCACCTTGGTGCCAAAACTCATGCCGATGGCGCGAAACTCCACTGCCAGCGCGTTCATGTCTTTTTCTTTCGGAAGAGGACCATATCGAGCAAGAAAACGATGGCCACGGAGACCAGGAAAACAAAGCTGCCCACCGCATTGGTTTGGGGATTGAGGCCCGTACGCAGCATACTCCAAATCTCCACTGGCAGAGTAACCTCAAAGCGGCTGACCATAAAGGCGATGATGAATTCATCCCATGAGAAGGTCACCGAGAGGAAGAAGGCCGCAAACAAAGCAGGCCATAAAAGGGGCACCGTCACCAATGCGAGCACTTGCCACTCCCGCGCCCCTAAATCCCGCGCCGCACGTTCCATATTGGCTTGATGAGCGCCCATCTGGCTAAAGATGATCGCAAAGCAAAGGGGCAGATTGATCACCACATGGCCAATACCAATGGTCAAGAGGGACTTAGGGATACCGAGCATATTGAAAGTGATCAACAGTCCCATAGCAATAATCAGATAACTGACCGTCAAGGGCGCGGTCAACAAGCCTTGAAGAAGCCCGCCCATGCGCACACGATGCCGGGCTAATGAAAAGGCCGCCAGGAACCCTAATACGACCGACACGGCCGATGAAGCCATCGCGACGATGACCGAATTCAAAAGCGCCTCGACCACCCGGTCATCGCTCAAAAAGGCATCGTACCATTTTAGGCTGGGCCCATCGAAGGGCGGAACCGGCACGCGGGACTCTTGAAAGGAAAAAAGCACAAGGACAATGACCGGCAAGAAAATGAAGCCGTAAATGAGCCCGGCATAAAGGAAAGCAGGAAGGTTTCGCATGATGCCGTCCCCTTAAAGCCGATCCAGCCTAAGCCAGCGGGCACAGCCTAGGTAGACCATACTCACCACCATCATCAAAATCATGGCCAGCGCCGACGCACTGGGGAAATCCGACCGGCGCTCGATCTGCAGCATAATGGTTTGGGGCAGCAGCAACTCGCGTTTGCCGCCCAGTATGGCGGGGGTGATGAAGTCACCGATGCATAAGACGAAGGTCAAAAAGGCGCCCACCATGATCCCAGGCAGGGTCAGCGGAAAGATAATATAGATAAAAGTGCGAAGCGGGCCCGCCCCCAAGTCCGCCGCCGCGCGCCGGTAGTTCTTGGGCAGTTGCACCAGATTGGCAAAAATGGTCAGGGTCAACAGCATGACGAAGAAGTGCACGAAACCGATCACGGTTGCGCTGCGGCTGTTGGCCAAGGAAATAGGCTCTGAGCTTAGCCCCACGTCTAAGAGGAAGTTGGAGATAATACCGCCTTCGGACAGCACCAGAAGCCAGCTATAGGAGCGCACAACATATGAGGTCCAAAAAGGTAGGATCGCCATGATCAGGGCAATGCGTTGCCAACGGGACGGCACCTTCTCGGCCAGGGTATAGGCCAATGGATAAGCCAAGAGAATACTGATAAAGGTCACCAGTACCGTGACCTCCAACGAGTTAATCAGTGATTCATAGAAATAGGATTTGGCGAAAAAGTTTTCATAGTTTTGCAGACTGATATCCGTCTCGACCTTATGTCCCACCCGTCGCCACAAGCTGTAAACAGCCATAATGGCCAACGGTAGGAGGAAAAAGGCCGCCGTCCACAGCAGCGCCGGCAAAAGAAATCCCCAGGCGCGCAAGCTTTCGCCGCGGGGCCTGGGGAGATCTATTGCCATAGCTGTCTAGCCGCTTTTTCTCAAAAGAGCGTTGGTTTGGTCTTTGCTCAATGTTGCAGGAATTCGGTCCATACGTCGAGCATCTGCCCATCCAACTCCGCATCGGGGATGAAGTAGCGGTGTGACTTGGCCTGAAATTCCGGCTGCTCGTCCCAGCGTAGCGCCGACTTTTGGAAGTCGTTCAGGTGGTCGCCCGCCTTGGCGTTGGCCGGCATCCCCCAGAAACAGGACGAGGTGGCGAGCCGTGCTTGGCCTTCTGGGCTCATGATGTACTTCACGAACTCAATGGCCAGATCCTTGTTCTTTGACTCTTCAAAGACCGCGATGGACTGGCTCCACAAGACGCCGCCTTGATCCGGCAACACCCAATCCAGCTCCGACTGTTCCGCCGCCAGGACAGCAACAGCCCATTCGCCGCCACCGATCAAGATATCCGCTTCCCCCACGGCCAAAGCGGTGGAAGACGCGACCACATCCCCAACCATGACGGAGTTTTCCTTAAGCTTGAACAGCTCTTCCTTCATCTGGGGCAAAACATCAGCGGTGATGTCGGAGGGCTTCATTCCCATTTTCAGGGCCACAAGGTCCATCAAGGGGATGTAGTAGTCGTAGACGGCAATGCGCCCCTTATATTTGTCCGACCAGAGGGAATTCAGATCCCGCATGTCCTCTGGATCGACCTTTTCATTGTTATAGCTGATCACGTTGTAGCCAAACTTTTCCATGATCGCGTACATCTTGCCATCCCGGAAAGTGACATCGCGCATCTGTACGGCCTCAAAAACATCGTCCAGCGGCATCTGATCTTGCGGCAATTCGGCTAACAAACCGGCATCGACCACCGTGGGGACATCCACCCCGTCGATCACAAAAACGTCCCAGTCTCCCGGTTGGGACTGTTCCACAATCGCCAAAGCAGCGCCGGTGCCCTCATATTCCTTCAGGTTCACCTTGACCCCATGTTCCTTCTCAAAGGGTTCGATCAAGGCCGGGTCCGTATGGTCGCACCATACCAGCGCGTTTAATTCATCCGCCGCACGCGCGGAGTCTGTTAGGCTAAAAGCAACGCTAAAGACGCCAGCCAGGGGCAGACCAATCGCAATGCTGCGCATCAACTGTGCCACTGAAAACGGATGATCCTTGGATGTCATGAAAGCCTCCCTCTTCGTCTTACCATGCCCTTTGAGGCAAAATTCAGTTTCATTGTCCCGTTCGGTTCCCCTGATCTCGTCAAAATTTCACTTCTTCCCTTGAAAAGTTGAACCGGTTCATTTTTTATGACTCCGATCCCGTAATGAGTCAAACTGTTCTTGCGGGCCAAAAAACGTAAGGGGTTAGGCAGCAAATGAGCGGCCTAAGGGAAAAGCAAAAGGCGGACAGGCAAAGGCGCATCCTGCTGGCGGCGGAAGAAGAATTTCGGCGGTACGGCTATGAGGATACCAAAATCGATGCGATCGCCATAGCCGCCGGCGTTTCCGTGGGCACAGTTTACAATTATTTTGAAAACAAATCCGACTTGCTTTTAGAGCTTGTCACCCTTCACGACCGTTTTGTCGAAGCCGAGATCAGGGACCTGATCAATAACCCGGCAAAATCCCTCATCGATGGTGTGAGTGGCGTCTTTTTCGCGATGACGCGTCATTCTTTGGATCATTTGGGCAAAGAAAACTGGCGCAATCTCTTTGGCCTGTCCATTGCCCATCGCCAGACCACGTTGGGCGATCGCTTTGCCAGATTCAACGATCACCTCCTCAAGCGCATTATCCACATGCTCGATGTCATGCAACAAAACGCCTTGCTCCGGAAAGACTGCGATACCCAAAGGCTTGGGGGTATCTTGTTCCGGGTCGAGACCATGCATTACATTGAGCTGGCCTCTAACGATGCTCTATCTTATGAGGATTACAAGAAGAACCTGCTGAAGGATTTGGATTTTATCCTTACGCCCTTTGCTCAAGGGCCGGGGTGGAGGCAAATGACCTCATGATGCAAATGACCTCCTATTGAGTGGTCGCGCCGTTGCCCGCCCCTTCTTTGTAGCTGGATAGAAAGGCTTGCACCGTATCCACTTGGCCCAATCCTTCGGCAATACTCCGGGCACCGTTGGGATCTATCCCGCTGGCGAGCAGGCGAAAGAGATCCCGGTGGGGGCCCTGCGCCATGGCGTTTTGGTAACGCTTGTTCAAGGCGATCAGTCGCACCCGATCATCGGCAAGCGTCAAGGCCATGGCCAGGTTCACAACCCGTTGACTCTCCGTTTCGGTGAGAGCGCGATCGGGCGGGTCTTGCGGAATTTGCCGGTCTAGGGCTTTGGCGGCACCGATCCAATCACGCATTTGCCACTTGATTTCGCCCACCAGGCGCACAGCCTTGGGGCTGTCATCATTCTTAAGAAGGGCCAAGGCCTCCTGATTCTGCTGCAAAGCCGCCAAGCCGCGGGCCCGCAGCAGTCGTCGTTCCTGGGCCAGCTCCGCCGGCATCTCGGCAACCGCGCTTTCTGCCAGCGCGCCCAGTGATTGTTCTGCCTTGTCGTCCATCAGATAAATCAGAGCCAAGCGATTGCCAGCGCGAGCCTTTTCGGTTCCCTGCAAGCGAAACTGCACCTGCTCCTCCATAAGCTCGGCGGCTTGCGGCAACAGATCCACCTCCACCAAGCGATCGGCCAAACGGGTGATGATCGCATCACCCCTGTCCCCCGGCGGGGTGAGTTCCTTAAACTCCTCATAGAGAGAAAGCGCCCTCAGCGGCGGCACACTGTCTCCTTGCTCGGTCAAGAACAACTCCGCGAAAAGGTCACTCATCTGTTCGGTAATGGCTCGCGCTTCGGGGCTTCGGGGAAAGTTGGACGCGGTCTGCCGCATGGTGATCAGAGCTTTACGGTAATTGCCGTTTTTTCGATAAATCGCTGCCAGTCTAGACAGCAAGGCCATCTCAAAGGTGTCCCCTCGCCAGGCGAAACGCAGGCGTTCCAAGGCCTCGACCGCCTCTTCTTTTGAAATTTCCTCGTCTTCCAACGCCATGTCCAACAACCCCAGCCGCGCCCGTGCCTGCGAGGCACGATGGTTGTCGTTTGCCAGCTCGCGCCAAAGCTGACGGGCCAGATCGCGCTCCCCATCCAAATGAAAGCGGCGTCCCGTTAGATATTTGGCTTGCGCGGCCTCCGCCTCATCGAGTTCGTCCCGGCTGAGCTTCACCAAATGTGCCGAGGCCCCGCCAGAGTCATGAATCCCGATCCGCGCTTCGGCCGCCAAGAGGCGGAGACGATTGCGCACTTGCCGGGGATAAGCCGCAAAAAGCGCGTGGCTCTCGGCAAAATAACCGGCCGCCGGCTCCCAATCCTGGGCCGCTGCCAGCAGGGCACCCTGCCAGGGCTTGGCTTCCCATTCATTGCTCAAGACTGGATCGTTCAAATGTTCCGCCGCCGCATCATAGTTACGCAGCATGAAATGGCTAGCGCCGCGCATCAGCACAAATTCAGGATCACTGGCCATCCGGGGTGCGGTGTTTTCGATGACTCGTAACAGGCCCAAGGTCTCCCGCGCCAAACCCCAGGCGAAGTAGAACCGGGCCAACCGCCAACGCGCTATCGTTCGATCCTCGCCGGGGACATCTACGATGTCATGCAGCAAGTCTTGCTTAACCTCGGTGAAGCCGGACCGGTCGGTGATCCGCCATTTGGTCAGATCGAATAGGCGGCGCCCCCGATCCGTCGCGGCCAAATCCCGCGGCATTAGGTTTCGAGCGCTTTCGCCCGACACCCGCAGACCGGCCTGGTCCCGAACCAATATACCGCTTTTGGCATTGGCGACCTCTATCCCCTGCGAGAGGGGCGACAAAACCACGCCTTGTTGACTGGTCAAGGCCTCGAATTGCGCGAAGCTGTGACGGGCCGGTAATCCGATACCAGCCTGCGCGGACGGGATGACGACCAATCGTTGGCCACTATGGGGATCGGTCAGCCAAATCATGCGGCCCCGGTCCGGCGCGCTGATGCGGATCAAACCGTCGGCGCCATCCTTGGCCAGATCAACCGTCGCCACCTGTTCGAGTGAGTCGCTGCGCGCCCGCAGGTCAACAACCCAAGAGTCCCCTTCCCTCGAAAAACGCGGTGAGATCAAAGGGCTCGTCTCGAGACGCAGAACCGTCGCATGGGGCGCCGGGATCAGTGTGGCGCCCGCGATTTCCGTGCGCGCCGCAGCAATCTTTTCAATAATATCAGGCGGCGCGGGGCGGTCGAATACGAGCCAGAGATAACCAGCATGCCGGAAACCGGCCGCCGCAACGGGCCTATCTTGGGATTGGTGCCACGTGAATTGGAGCTCCAATGGCATCACGGCTGCGGCGGCGCGACCCAGCACCGGCGATTGAGCCTCGTCCCGTGCCCGCCGGCGGATCTCAAAATCAGCCTGAGGCACGGCGGACACCAGCACCGCCTCCGCACTTTGTTTCTCCACCTCGTCCTCGGATACTTTCGGTACTGCCGCCTTTGCCTCTTTCCTGGTGCCTTCACCGACCAAGTTAACCGGCCGGGACGACGCCTTTTGGGTCTCAGCCCGCCCGTTTTTCTTTGCCGCCTGAGGCACCGCTTTGCTTGTCCCCACTGCTACCTTCTTGGTCTCATCCGAGGCTGATTTTTCAGCCACCTGGATCGCCTCACGCCCTGGCTTTTTCTTTTTTGTGGATCGCCCATCGGCCGGATCGTCCGTCAAATCAATGACGATGCGTTTGTCCAGAGTAAAGTCCTTCAGACCCATGGCCTTTTTCAGGGTAACGGTCACCACCACACCATCTGGTGACAAACTGGCCGCCGCAATTTCATTGGGCAGCGCCTTAACCAGGACCTGGGCATCGAATTGAGCTTGCTTGCCAAAGGTAATGATAAGACGTTTACCGTCCATATAAGCCTCATAGGGGACCGGCGCCGGCCACTCGAACACCAAACGAGCATAGGTGTCATGGCGCCCGCCCCGTACCTTCACCGGCTCAGCCGCCGCGACGCTGGACAAGCCCGGCAGCGGCCATGAGCGCAGATCGCCGCTTGACGTTTGTATCTGAAGAGTAAAGGCAGCAAGCGCAAATATTGCCGCCGCCCAGCAGGAAGTCCAAGATCGCTTCAGACTCATGGGGCCTCTCCCGCGTCACTGTGTACGATGATATAGATCCGGTCGGCCAGGCGTTGAAATTGCTCTTCGTCCAGATCGGCGATTTGGTGGTCCTGGCTGGTACCATAGCCTCGCACCAGAATTGTCTCGTCATAGCCGGTGGCTGTCAGCACCTCGGCCACCATTTCGGCTCGGCGCAGGGACTGCAACCAATCGGACCGTTTGCTTCGGGTTTGATCAGACAAATGATGGCCCGCCACCTCAACGCGATTGCCCAGCTTGCCGACCAGCCCGCCGATGACAAAGAGCGCCCGCCGGCCCTCTGGGTCAATCACCTCCGTGCCCTCGACCTGCTTGAACAAAAGTTCGGACGGCAAGGCGATAATGAGCTGTCTCGTTCGGCGTGCCAGGAAGACCGACGTCAAGGCATCATGATCGGCCATATGGTCGGCCAGCACCGCGGAGAGATAATCCAAGTCGCCACCCGGCCGGTAGGCGATACGCTGGATATCTAACTGTTTGGCCGGTTTGGGCTCCCGCGGTTCGGCGATTTGGTCCAAACTGCGTGACAGAGCGTCGGTCAGGTTCTGCCATTGCACCTGGTCGATGCGCGACATGGAGAACATGAGGACAAAAAAAGTCAGCATTAAAGCAACCAAGTCGGTAAAGGTGATAATCCAAACCTGGCCATTTTTCGAAACCTCAACGGGAGCAGCTGCTTCGACCGACTCCAGTTCGAAAAGGTGTCGCTTCGAGGGGCCACTTTCCATCGTCGCCGGAGGAGCCTCGCTCACTGTTGACCCTCCGCCGCCAGGGGTTGGAAGAATAAACTACCATAGGGGACATCCTGGATCCGCAGGACGAAGCGCAGCTTTTCGCTATCAATAGGGGCCACGCCGCTGGACAGCACGTTGCGGTTCACACCGCGTTTGACGAACTGTTGAGCAATGCTGGCCGCCCGCGCGCCGATCAGGTCGCGCTCTTCTTGACCAATTCCTTGGCCACCGTGTTGAAACTCAAACTCGTAGTAAATGGGAATATCCCGTTCCGTGTTCAGGGCGGCAACAAAGCGATCCAATAATAACCCGCGGCCCGGCTGCAGACCCACCTTGCCCGGTTTAAAAATCGAATCTGCCGGCAACTCCATCACCAGAACCTCACCCGTTGAGGTTTTTTCTCGATAGATCGCCGGCAACATGCTCTCAAAGAGCTGACCGACCTCATCCATCATCAGGCGCGCGCCGTCCAGGTTCCCGGCGGCCGCTTCCTGCGGGCTGAAATTGCTTTGCACCACCAAGCGTCCGCTAAAGGCCTTATTGACGCTTTCCAAAACAGCTTCGGCCTTGTGGGCCTCCAAAGCCGACAAGGCGTTCAGCAGAATGAAAAAGGCAAGCAGCAGCAGTTTGAGGCTTAGTAATGCGATCGCATTGCCGTCACCCCATTTAAGGGACGGCTTTTCTGTCACGGCGTATGGAAGCGGAGCCTCTGGGGTCATCTCTGACCAAGCCTTAGTTCACGCGCCGTCAATCGACGGCGAGCAAGGCGTCAATGTCGTCCTGACTGATGGCGTCTTCGGCCATTTGCGGGCCATTCAAGAGATGTTCATCAGGCCTGGCCGGCGCGCCACTGGGTGTGGTCTTCCTGACCTTGGCGGCGCTGGGCATGTCGGACGCTTCAGCTTGGCCGAAGGTCTGCCTGAGTGCGATTACTTTTTCCTCAACTTGCTTAAGGGCCGAGACAACCTTCGAAATCCGTTGGCCGGTGATGTCTTGAAAGCCGCAAGCCTCGTAGACTGAAGTCGCCCCAGCGACGACCTGCTCGGCCACCTCGGGCGGCATCTGGTCAGCCAAGGCCTCAATTCCTTCGACAGCCTCAAATATTCTGTTGGTGGCCTGTTCTGTGGCACCCACGATGGCGTCCAGTTCATCGGCGACCATGGGTAGATGCTCATCGGTAATCTCATCCGGCCGGATCTCGGAAATTTCGGCCCGTGCGTTGGCAATGTAACCGGCCAGGTCCGTCAACTCATGGCAAAGCTCGCGCATATCTGTGCGTTGGGGTGGAGCAGATCCGGCCCCACCTTCATTTTGCCCCAACCGGCCTTTAATGTCCGAGAGCAGGGCAATCAGCTCGCGCGCGTCCAATCCCCCCGCTTCCAAATCCATGTCGGCGAGGCGTTCTTCGATCTCTTGATCGATCGCAAGAGAGGTCATGCCATGCACCCTTCGCTGATGAATTTACGAACCAGCTCTTAGGCGGAAATGCCGCCTTAGAAATTGCCCAATACGGCGGAAAGCTTGCTCTTCAAGGTAGCCGCATTAAAGGGCTTGACGATGTAGTTGTTGACACCGGCCTGTTTAGCCGCAACCACGTTCTCGGTCTTACTCTCTGCAGTGACCATGATGAAGGGCAGGTCCTTCAACTTCAAGTCGGCACGTACTTCTGTTAAAAGTTGCATGCCGCTCATGGGCTCCATATTCCAGTCGGAGATAACCAGGCCGTAGTTCTTTTCACGCAACTTCTGCAGCGCCATGGAACCATCCGTGGCTTCATCCACATTGTTGAAATCCAATTGCTTCAAGAGATTGCGAATAATCCGCAGCATCGTCTTGTAGTCATCAACGATGAGAATGGGAATGTTTTTATCGACTGACATCACCTTACTCCTTAATTCCGGTGCTTCTCCGGACCCTCCCCGGACCTACCGAAAACCTAACCAATGTCGGTTAAGACACTGTAAAAGGTTTGCCCTTAGGGGCTTAAAAATAGCCGTGTCGAGGCAAAAGTTCATTCACGGGCCAAAGGCAGGGAATCACGTTGCGCCAATTCCAAGGTCACGGCCTTGGCGCGGCGCGGCTCCATCTCGGCCAAGATCGCAGCAGATGACCGTTCCTTCATCTGATCCATAACTTCAATTAAAACGGGCATCTCTAGTTCATTGAAGATCCGGGCTGCGTCTTTTGGCTTCATGCTGCCATAGATCTTTACAAGGCTGAGGATTTGCTCATCCGCCTTCAAGTCGTATTGGGCCAGAAGGCCTTCAATGGACTCTTTAAGGTCCTCCAACTCCGCGACCTTTTCATCGATGCGCACCTCCGCGGCAGACAGCATGATCTCCCGTTCCTCAATGGAGCGGGCGCGTTGATCCAGCTCTTCTCGACGCTGGGCCAAGGTCTGTAAAACATCGATTTCCTGGTCGGTCAGGGCGAAGGGATCGGTCGGGAGCTCCGCCATTTGGAAATCAGGCGTGGGGCTAATCGGCTCGACGGCTTGCGGCGGCACGCTCCTCGGATCCAGGGGCAGGACATCTTCGCTTTCCGCCAGTGCCTCTTGATCGGATGAGCTGTCCTCTACGGCCTTTGACTGATCAGGCAGGGCTGCTACCTGTCCACCGATCTGGTCGGCAGCGGTCGTTTGCTGGCCATCACCGGCCCCTTCGCTGGCCACTTGGCTCTCGGCGCTGGAGACTGTTTCCTGTTCCGATTGGGCTCTGGCTTCATCGGCAGGGTCGATTTCCAGCCAGAGGCTACCCCCTTTGGCAAGCGCCACCAGGGCGGCAACGCCGATCAGGGCAGGCAGCAGTCTTATCTTTGGTATCCAAATTTTCATGAGACTATTTTTTTACTGGTCTTTACCCGTTTTGCCTCTTAGCGCATGCCTTGCAGCGCTTTTAGAAGGGCACTTTCCTCCGGCGAGCGCTGCGGGCCCGCGTCCTCTTGTGGATCGGGACCGTCGGCTTGACCGGTGCGACTGCCCATGGGACCGGATTTACCGGCTTGCTTTTCGCTCAGCGCCTTCAAGAAGGGCGTGACATCCGGGCGTTCCGCCGTTGGCGCCGCTCCCGTCCGGGCAAACTCAGTCTCCTTCAATTGGGACTCGGTATGCCGTGCGGCGGCCGAACTTTGATCGAGGCGATCGGCAATAATCTCGCCCTTTTTAGCAAGATAGGCGAGATCGTCTGCTAGGCGGTTTGCCGAGTGGATAGCCTCTTGGAGCTGTTGGCCCGCGCCATCCGCTGTGTCCCTCAAAGTTCCCAGTCCTTCGCCGGCCTTGTTCGTTGAGTCCGTGAAGGTCTTGAAAAGAGCCTCCATTTCCTCTTTTGCGTTTCGCAAGGTAGCCAACTTGCGGTTTAGGATAACCGCATAGACGATCGTGACGGCCAAAAACAAAATAATGATGCCGTCCACCAGATAGGAGAATCCTTCTGCCATCAACTAATTCCTTTATCGGAAGAAAGCTTGTCCGAGACCTTGACTGCGATGTGGCCGGACTTTCGCCCCATGACGCCATTGAACATGGTGACATCGCCGCAACGCATCAAAACCTGGGAATCAGGGGTACAGTTAAGTTCCAGTCGGCTACCTTGCTGCCAACACAAGATATCGCCCAGGGGAACTTCCACTTGGTCCAACACGGCCTGCAACCCAATCTCGGTCTGCCAAAGCTCCGAGGTTAAGTGGCTTTCCCAGATCGAATCGCGACCAAATTTTTCGCCCATGAACATCTGTAGCAAAAGCTCGCGGACGGGCTCCAGGGTGGCATAGGGGATAAGCAGCTCGATCCGCCCACCTCGATCTTCCATGTCGATGCGTAGTGTCACCACAATCGCTGCATTGGCCTGACGGGCAATGGTGGCGAAGCGGGGGTTTGTCTCCAAACGGTCAAAGCGGAAAGTAACTGCAGCCAAGGGATCAAAGGCTGCGGACAGATCCGCCAAAACCACATGGATCATGCGCTCTACTAGGTTGCGCTCAATGGTCGTATAGGGACGTCCCTCGATCCGCATGGCCGCCGTGCCCCTCCGACCGCCCAAAAGAACATCGACGATCGAATAGATCAGCGCACTGTCGACAGCCATCAAGCCATGGTTGTCCCACTCCTCGGCCTTGAAGACCGCCAGCATGGCGGGCAAGGGGATGGAATTGAGATAGTCGCCAAAACGGGCCGATGTGATATTGTCCAAACTCACGTCCACATTGTCGGAAGTGAAATTGCGCAACGATGTGGACATCATGCGCACGAGGCGGTCAAAGACCACTTCCAGCATTGGAAGACGCTCGTAGGAAACCAACGCCGAGTTAAGAATGGCGTGGATCCCGGAGGTGTCCCCGTCACCGGCACCAGCCCCGTCCACACCCAAGAGGGAGTCGATTTCGCTTTGGTCCAGAACCCGGGCCGTGCCACCGTGCAGGGTCGTACCGTCGCCCTCATCGTCCGCATCGCCGCCCCCGTCTTCGCCCTCTTCCGCCATGGCTTCCCATTCGGCCAACATGGCGGCTTCGTCGACTTCGGGCTCCTGTTCCATTTCAGTTTCGTCCGACATATTTGTCGCATACCCTGTTTTTGTGAATTGGCCTCGGCGGACCACTAGGAGAGGTCCGCCTCAAATCGTGGTGCCTATTGCACCAGCATCTCTTTAAAGAGGACATCGCGCACAACACCCTCGGGCAAGGTCGCGCTGACCCTTAGGAGCAGTTCCTCACGCAAGCGCTGTAAACCAGCGGAGCCCTTCAAGTCGTCGACACGAAGCTCACGCAGATAGACCTGGAAATTGTCAATCACGCGGGGCAACACCTGTTCCAGCTGTATGATGTGCTCTTCGTCAGACAACTCAAGCGAGATGGTGATTTTCAAGTAACTGGCCTTGCGGCCCCCGCCCGTGTTCAGATTGACCAGCATTTCGGGCAAATCGTAGTAAGCAGAGGGTGTGGTCTCGACAACGTCGGGAAGGCGCTCTTGGTCGGCCATCTCTTCCTGAACGCCCAAAAGGGGGTCCAAAAGGCCGGCAAAATAAGCCCCTGCCGCACCGCCAATAATTAACAGCAGCGGCAACACAATGAAAAGAACCAGTTTTTTGCCCGAAAGCCCTTTTTTCTTGGTGGCTTCGACCTCGACATCACCACCCAGATCTTCAGCAACCGCCTGATCGGCCATAACTCAAAACCCCTGTCATTTGAAAAGCTTTTCTAGGGATAGACTAGGTCGTGATGGTTAATATCTTGTTGAAGTCTCTCGATTGGCGGCCCGATCCGCCCCAGCGGTAATTTTTGCCGGGCAAGGCCTGCCAAATAACCCGACCTGCCCTGGGGAAGGACCGGACTACATACTATAACCCATTGATTTAACTAAAATCCTAACTTGGCACAGGGTCTGCATAGGATGTTGCGGGACGATAGCACTTGCACCGTTGTCCTCCATTCGATCGATAACAGATACGGCTAGCTATGGAAAATTCCGGTCATATTGCCCTGTCACGCCAAATGGCGGTCTCGCGTGAGATCAAGGTCATCGCCAACAACTTGGCGAACCTCAGCACCAATGCCTACAAATCCGAGACAGTGGCCTTTGTCGAATACCTTCGTGAAACCGACAGCGGCGAGCAGATCTCCTTCGCCCAGGACATCGGCCTTATTCGCGACCTCACCGAGGGCAAGAAGTTCGAAACCTCCAACAGCCTGGACCTGGCCATTGCGGGCGACGCCTACTTCGAGGTAGAGACGGAGCTGGGCGCGCGCTACACCCGCAACGGGGCCTTCCGTCTGAATTCGGACGGTGAATTGGTGACCCAGCACGGCCACCCGGTCATGAGCGATCAAGAAACCCCGATTATCATTCCGGGGAACAGCCAATCCATCAAGATTTCCCGAGATGGGACCATCTCCGCCGGCGAGGGCTCCCTGGGCCGCATTAAAATGGTGAAATTCGAGCAGGAAAACGCACTGCAAAAGATGGCGGGCGGCCTTTATGACGCCGGCGACCAGGCGCCCGAGGAAGCCGTCGGCGCCGAGTTGCTGCAGGGCATGCTCGAGGGCTCGAACGTGAACGGCATATCTGAGATCACTCGAATGATGGAGGCCATGCGCGGTTACACATCGGTCTCCAAAATGATCAAGCAAGAAGATGAACGTCAACGCCAGGCCATCCGCCAACTGGGCGGCAGCCAAGCGGTTTAATGAGGAAGTAAAGCCATGAGTTCCCTATCTATCGGCGCCACGGGCATGCTGGCCCAGCAGCTCAATGTGGAAGTAATTTCCAACAACATAGCCAACATGAACACCACTGGCTTCAAGCGCCAGCGGGCCGAATTCCAGGACCTTTTATACGAGAACCTGGTCCGCGTGGGCTCGGACTCCTCGGACACGGGCACCATCGAGCCCACGGGCATCCAACTTGGCCTGGGCGTTGAACCGGCCGCCGTGTACCGGATCACCGAGCAGGGCAGCCTTACCATCACCGATAATCCGCTTGATTTGGCGATTAACGGTCAAGGCTACTTCCTGGTGGAGACCCCCACCGGCGAGACCGCCTATACCCGCTCGGGCGCCTTCCAACTGAGCCCCACCGGCGACCTGGTGACCAGTGACGGCTATATCGTTCAGCCGGGCATCACCGTACCCAGCGATGCAGTCTCCATCTCCATCAACGCCAGCGGCCAAGTTTTTGCCGAGATTGACGGCCAGGTGAACTCCAGCCAAGTCGGTCAGCTCGAAATTGCCAATTTTGCCAACGAGGCCGGACTTGAAGCCATCGGCGGCAACCTCTTTTTGGAAACACCTGCCTCGGGTCAAGCCTCTGTTGCGGCGCCCGGTACCGCGGGCTTTGGCACCATTCAACAGGGTGCCCTAGAGGGATCGAACGTGAACGTTGTGCAGGAGATCACCAACCTGATCACCGCCCAGCGGGCTTATGAGATGAACTCGAAAGTCATCGAAAGCTCCGATGAAATGATGCAAATCGCCACCAACCTGTAACCTGAGGGACACTTATCATGATGACCCTTTTCCACCATAGTCCTCTGTCTCGATGCTCCTTTTGGGCCGGCATGCTCATGACCTTATTGGCACCTTCATTGGTCATGGCCAGCCTGCTGCCTAAAACGGTGATTTTGAAGCCCAATGTGGTGGTCGCGGGCGAGGTGGTTCGTCTGGGTGACCTCTTCTCGGGATTGGAAGACAATCCCAACGTGGCGGCGATCCCCGTGACCAGCGCGCCGGATCTGGGCCAAGATTTGAAACTATCGGCAAATTGGCTAGCTTCGGTCGCCCTACGTCATAATGTGGCCTGGCAGCCGCGCACTTCCTTGGATCAAGCTGTTGTGCAAAGGTCTAGCCAGGTGGTGGGCGCCAGCGAGATCACACCGGTGATACAACAGGCCATTGCCGGCTACGGATTTTCCGGCGAGGTCCAAATCCACTTCGACGATCAATCGCCTCTTATGCTCCTGCCCAGCGAGATCCCTTTGAACCTCAGCCTTAAGGGACTCCATTTAGATCCGGCCAGCGGCCGTTTTTCCGGCCAAGTCGTCGCCCTTGGCCACGATGATCCCTTGCGGGTGTCCGGCCGGGCTCATCGCATGGTCGAGGTGCCGGTGCTAAACCGGCGCCTGGCGCCCGGTGAGGAAATCTCGGCGCAGCACATCGAATGGATGAAGCTTCGGGCTGACCAAGTCAACCGCGACGCCATTACCAAATCCGATGACATGATCGGCATGACACCGCGCCGCACCCTGAGCGCCGGTCAAATGGTCCGGGTCAACCAATTGCAGACCCCTGTGGTTGTCCGCAAGAACAGCTTAATCACCATACAGCTGGTTAGCGGGCAAATGGCCCTAACCGTCCAAGGGCGGGCCCTTGAGAACGGTGCTCAAGGTGACGTCATCCGGGTCATGAACACCAACTCCCGAAAGGTCGTCAACGCCCTGGTCGCCGCCGCAGATCGTGTCGAGGTCAAGCTTCCGGGTGCCAATCTGGCCGCAGTGAACTAACGCAAGCTGCGGATAAGTTCAAAACATCTAATGGAATTCCAACGATGACAAAAAACAACACGACGGAAGCCGGCAGTTGCAAGCCTTTCGTAAGGGCGGCGATGGTGGCCTTGATGGGACTTGGTCTCTCGGCCTGCACCGGTGCGCTGGATCGCCTGGCCAATGTGGGCGAGGAACCCGCCCTCAGCACCATCGACAATCCGGGCGCCGGCCCCAATGGGGTTCAGCCTATCAGCTTGCCAATGCCCCGCCCCGACCAGGTGGAACGTCAGCCCAACTCCCTTTGGCGGCCCGGCTCAAGGGCATTCCTGAAAGACCAAAGGGCCAGCCGGGTCGGCGATATCCTCACCGTTATCATCGATATCGCGGACAATGCGTCCATCAACAATACCTCGACGCGCAGCCGCACGGCGAGCGAGGATTCTGCGGCCAGTGCCCTGCTCGGCTATCCTCAGGCTCTCGATAAGATTTTCCCCAGCGATTATGATCCCACCAACCTGGTCGATCTGGACAGCGAGTCCAGCTCGCAAGGCTCCGGTGCGGTCGACCGAGATGAAACCATCAACCTGCGGGTTGCCGGGCTGATCACCCAGGTCCTGCCCAACGGCAATCTGGTGGTCTCCGGGCGCCAGGAAGTGCGGGTTAACTACGAGGTCCGCGAACTCCAGGTCGCCGGCATCATCCGGCCCGAGGACATCACCTCCACCAATACCATCCAATATGACCAAATTGCCGAGGCCCGTGTCGCTTACGGTGGTCGAGGCCACATTACCGACGTGCAACAGCCCCGCTACGGTCAACAGGTCTTTGACATCATCTGGCCGTTCTAAGAGCGATGACGGTCTCGGGAAAACGTTAAAAAGGCCGGCCTCCTTAGGAGTGCCGGCCCTAATTTTTTGGTCCCTGCCCGCCTTTTATCGATATGCCAATTGGCGGTGTCGGGCGACTGCGGTCAATCGTCCCGATGGGTCCGTTCCATCCGCTCGTGCCGTTCCTGCGATTCAATGGATAGGGTGGCGATGGGACGGGCTTCAAGCCGGCGCAAGCTGATGGGCTCACCCGTTTCTTCACAGTAGCCGTATGACGCCTCGTCAATGCGCCGCAAGGCATCATCAATTTTGGCGATCAGCTTACGCTCTCGATCACGGGTCCGAAGCTCTAGGGATCGATCCGTTTCCAAAGAGGCCCGATCGGCAATATCCGGTTCATGCAAGGATTCTTGCTGTAGATGTTGAATGGTCTCGCCGGATTCCCGCCTTAACTCGTCCTTCCAGTTCAGGAGCTTTTGACGAAAGTACTCCCGCATGGTCGGATTCATAAAAGCTTCGTCTTCCTGCGGTCGGTAATCAGTCGGTATGGTCACTGTCATTATTTGATCTCATTGCAAAACCAAAAACGCGCCGGGGAGTATATTAAAAATCAATCGTTCGACAAGCATCCAATTTAACTTAAAATTTGATGCCATCACCCTGAAAAGAAACAACTATTCCAAATGACACAATCAGTAGTCGCTATAGCCCGCGTGTTGCTAGCTCCACTTCCACCCTAATTTCGATCTGCGTGACCAGGGCCTCCAACTCGGGATCCGAGGGTTGCGGCCGGGATTGGGTCAACTGCCGACGCAGGCTGAGAAGCCGACCCTCATCCAAATTCCCCATCACCAAAGCCCGGTGCAGATCCTCCAATCCGTCCAACAGACCTTTCGCGCGCTGGATGGATTTCCGGCGACCCTGGGTCGCATCAGGGACTTCCTGTAGGGAGAGCAGTGCCTGAACCGGTCCGATTGCGCCGCCGCCAACGGCCTCACCGACCGGCGACTCATCGGGCAGATTATCGGCAAATCGCGCGCCGGAGGATCCCGTTGCCCGGTCGCTGCGCTTTACTGGCCCGGATCTGGCCGTATTAACCCGGTCAATTTTCATGTTGGCATCCCCATCTCTGGCTCAACCTGCCCGGCCAGAGTTAATTTGACGTTAAGTAAAAGATTTAAGCCGGCAGATTTTTCCTAGATGCGGCCCATCTCTGCCCAGCAGGGCAAAAGTAGCAACCTCAGGCAGGCCCTGCGCCGGAAGTAGGTTATAAATTTCAGATAGTTAGTTGTCTTACCCGATTGGCATGACTTTCGCATGATAGGAGCAGAGATACGTCTGTTTTGATTATGGGACCCTGATCGTCGTATGCGTAAATCCATTTCTTTTCCCCTTAACGCACTGCCGCGGCAGCTGGCCCAGCTTACCCTTGCCCGCCTCGTCCTGACCCTGGCCTTTGTGGGCCTCGTGCTTGCCCCGCTGGCCACCGCCCCGGCCTGGGCGCAAACCCGCATCAAGGATGTGGTGGAATTCGAGGGCGTTCGGGACAATCAGTTGGTCGGCTACGGCCTGGTAGTGGGCCTCAACGGCACCGGCGACGATTTGGACGCCGCCGTGTTCACCCGGGAAAGCCTGATCGGTATGCTGCAGCGCCTGGGCGTCAACGCCCGCGAGGCGAACTTGGACACAGATAACGTGGCCGCTGTCATGGTCACGGCGGATCTGCCGCCCTTCGCCCGCCAAGGCTCACGTATCGATGTGAATATCTCAGCCCTTGGGGATGCGGAAAGCCTGCTGGGCGGGACCCTTTTGGTCACTCCGCTTCTGGCCGCCGACGGTGAAGTCTACGCCGTTGCTCAAGGCCCCATCGCCGTGGGCGGCTTTACCGCCCAGGGCAATGCGGAAACCATTACCAAGGGCGTGCCCACCGCGGGGCGCATCGCCAATGGCGCTATTGTTGAGCGGGAGCTGGAGTTCGCCTTGGACGATCTGAACAAAGTGAAAATTTCCCTGCGCAACCCGGACTTTACCACGGCCCGGCGCATTGCCTCGGCGATCAACCGTTTTGTCGGACCGCGCACGGCTCAGTCCTTGGACTCAGGCACGGTCGAGCTGTCCGTGCCTGCCAACTATCGGGGCAACACGGTGGCGCTTTTAACCGACATCGAGCAATTGCCGGTGAAGGTAGATCAAATTGCCCGCGTGGTGGTCGATGAGCGCTCGGGTGTGATCGTCATGGGCGAGAACGTGAGGATCAGCACCGTTGCCATTGCTCAAGGCAACCTAACCATCCGAATCACCGAAACACCCCAGGTCAGCCAGCCGACCGCCTTTTCCAACACCGGTACCACCGAGGTGGTCGACCGCACGGATATCGAGGTGGACGAAGACGCCGACAATCGCCTGGCCATCGTCTCCAGCGGCATCAGCTTGCAGGAACTGGTCAACGGCCTGAATGCCTTAGGGATCGGCCCCCGCGATATGATCACCATCCTGCAGACCATCAAGGCCGCCGGGGCCCTGCAGGCCGACATCGAGGTGCTGTAATGGAATTCTCGGTTCAACTTCCTAAAGCATTGCCCGGCCAACTCGAGGGGCCGAACGGCAAGTTCCCCGGTAACGGCGGCGAAAAGCCCGACCCGGCCCGCCAAGCGGCCGAGGAATTCGAGGCAGTGTTCTTGGCCCAGATGATGGCACCACTCTTTGATGGTCTGGACGGAGACGGCCTCTTCGGCGGCGGTTCCTCCGAGCAGGTCTATCGCTCCTTCATGGTTCAGGAATACGGCAAAGCCATGGCCAAGAACGGGGGAGTCGGCATTGCCGATCAGGTCTATCGGGAAATTCTCAAGCTTCAAGAGGTCGCCCAATGATGCACAACACCAACACCTGCGCACCGCTTGAGAGCGGAACCGCTCATTCTCTTCCCTGCGTCAAAGCCGTCATCGGCACGGTGCGCGAGCTCACCGAAATCATGGGCCGCGAGGTTGAACTTTTGCGCGCCATGAAGGTCCGAGAGTTCGGCCAGATGCAGGAGCGCAAAAACACTCTTGTGGAAAGTTATGAGAAACTGGCCGGCGACCTGAAGAGCAGCCCCGCTTTTGCCGAGTCCATCGACCCTCGACTGAAGGATGAGCTACGCGACGTCACTGAGCGCATGCATAGCGTCATGGAGCAAAACGCTAGGGCCATTCAAGCGGCCCAGTCGGTTAATCAGCGCATTGCCAATGCCATCGTCGAAGCCGTGCAAGGCAGTCCGGCCCATCACCGCTATTCTCCTGAAGGCGCCATGACCGCCAACACGGCGGCACCGCCCGTATCTGTACAGGTCGATCAGGTCTCCTAAGCTGTCCCCCTTCTTAATGAGCGATATTCGATTATGAGTCTGGCCGTCACCCTTTCCAACGCCTTAAGCGGGCTGCAGGTCAATCAGAACGCACTGCAGGTCACTTCGACCAACATCGCTAATCTGAATACCGATGGCTACAGCCGAAAGGTCCATAACCAAGAGACCCGGGTGCTCGCGGGCCAGGGCTCGGGAGTTGAAACATCAGAAATTACCCGCCAGGTGGATAACTTCCTGGTCGCGGATTTCGCCAAGCAAACCTCCGAGACCGAGGCAGCACGGATCCGCTCGCGATTCTTCAACCAAATTCAAGAAACCTTTGGCTCGGTGGGCAACAACAATGCTCTGAACAACACCATCACCAACCTGGGCGTCGCGTTTGAGAATTTGGCGAACGCACCCGAAGTGGCGGCGCAACGTTTCACTGCCGTCAATCAGGCGGTCACCTTAACCGAACATATCAAGGACACTGCCCAGACCATTCAGGATCTGCGCAGCCAAACCGACATTGAAATCTCCGCCGGGGTGGAGATCATCAATGGCCATCTGCAGGCCATTGCCGATTTGAATCAATCCATCTCGCGAAACATCGCCCAGAACACCCCCACGGGGGATCTAGAGGATCAGCGCGATCGCTCTTTAAAAGAGATTGCTGAGTTCTTGGATGTTCAGAGTTTCATCAACAGCGAAAACCACATGCAGGTGATCACCCGCAGTGGCCGGTCTCTGGTCAGCAGCACCGTGGCATCCGAGCTCAGCTACACGCCCTCACCGGGCATGACACCGGCCCAGACCTATCCCACCAACATCGGCGGCATTCATGTCAATGCAAACGGCAATCCGACCGCTTTGAACGACATCACCACCTCGATCCGAGGCGGGCGTCTAGCCACTCTGATCGAGATGCGCGATACCACCTTGCCGTCCGTGACGGATCAATTGGATGTCTTAGCAGCGAGTCTGCGGGATACGCTCAACCAGGTGCACAACCGCGGGGCCAATACCCTTATTGGATCGGGCACCGGGGCCCTTGATGCGGCCGCCCTCTATGGCACCCGCGAGATCACGGCTCCCGGCGATCACCTCACCTTGAGCAACGACGTCACCCTCCAAATCTTGGATGACAGCGGCCAAGCGGCAACCACCCCCCTCACCATTTCGGCCGGCGCCACCACACCCGAGACCATCCGCGGACAAATCGATGCCTATTTGGACTCAGGCATCGATTTCGGCGAAGCTGCATGGGTCGATGATCGCCTGGAAATCAAGCTGGAGCCCGGCTATCGCCTCGCTATCCAAGACAATGGACCAGCCGCCGATCAGGGCGATGTCACCGTGACCTTCGACGCCGACGGAGATACCGCCACCGAGACCTATTTGGGCTTTTCCAATTTCTTCGGGCTGAACGATTTCTATCAGACGCCAAACTTGTCCGGCAATGGCTTCGCCTTGGAGAACCAAGGGAACCAGCTCGGTATTTCAAGCACCATTGTCGTGCGTGAGGACATCGTGACCAATCCGGAAGCCCTGGCCCGCGGCCAACTACGGGGTACACCGCCAGACCTGCAATTGGGCCTGGGGGACTCATCCATTGCCCAGGACCTAGCAGCCGCCTTTACCGAGAGTATCGATTTTCCCTCAGTGACCAACGGCCCTTCCAACGTCTCGACCACCCTGGCCGGCTATGCGGGCACCATTCTGTCCTTCAATGCGGCCAATGCTGCCGAGGCTGAAAATGCTCTGGAGTTTCAGGACTTCTCCTTGGAGGTGCTGCGCAACAAGGTGCAATCCCAATCCGGTGTAAACCTGGATGAAGAACTTTCGAACATGGTGATCCTGCAAAATGCCTATAACGCGTCGGCACGGGTAATCCAAACCGCTAACGAGCTGCTCGACACGCTCTTAAGCCTGCGCTGATCCGGAAAGACCTGAGTCATGATCCGCTTTTCCAATATCGCTCAGTATCAGCTGACGAACGCCAATATCTTACGAACCCAGACTGAGATTGCTGAAACTCAGATTCAGATCGCCAGCGGCAAAAAGGCCCAGACCTATTCCGAGATCGCAACCGACGTTACCCAGTTGGTCAGCCTCGAGCGAAGCCTTACCCGCTCGGACCAATACACCGACAACATCGATACCGCGCTCAGCCGGCTCAATCTGATGGAATCCTCTGTGGGCACGCTGGTTGAACGCTCCACCGAGGTCTTGGGCATCATTGCCCAGGGTCTATCCGGGACCAACCTGGACGACCTACCGCTGCAACAATTCGCCAATACTTTTCTCGCCGAAGCGGCGGGAGAGCTGAATAAGCAGAACAGTGGCTTTTACATATTTGGAGGATCGCGAACCAATATCGCACCGGTTGATCTAAGCGACACGGATTATACTCCCCAAGCGGGCCTGCCCGGTACTTTCACTGCCGATACGGACTACTACCAAGGGGATGATTTCATTTATTCCGTGCGCGCTGACGACCGCCTCGAGACGAGCTATGGCGTCACCGCCGACCACCCCACCTTCGAGGCCTTACTGCGCGGACTTTCCTACATGGAGTACGCCGGCGCCAATAGCGACAAGGTGGTGCTCGAGGAGGCCTACGATCTGCTCAAAAGCGCCATTGACGGACTGAGCGACCTGCGCGGCGAAATCGGCTCGAGCGCTGGCGTGTTGGAACAACAAAAAACAAGTCATGAGGACTTCCAAACCTTTGCGGAAAACCTGGTCTCCAACATTGAGGATGTGGACATCGCTCAAGCCACAACCGAGTTATCCTTTAACGAGCTTCAGCTACAGGGCTCTTATGCGGCATTGGCCCGCATCCGATCGCTAAATCTACTGCAGTATTTGAACTAGCGGAAAATTCCGAATTTTTTGAGGCAAATATTAACCGAGACGGTTTAGGAGTAATACGATGAACCCGGCAACTTTGATGGACTACTCGCAAATCGCCGCGCCACCCTTGTCCGAAGGAAAGGCCGCAACGGGACAGGCAAGCGATCTCGTCGTTATTGACACAAAATTCGGACAAATCGAATTTGATCGTGACTTTGCCTTGAACTTCCCAAAGGGGGTACCCGGATTCAAGGGCTACAACGAATTTGCCCTGGCGCGCTTGCCCGGCCACGAGGACGGCAATTTACTCTTGCTGCAATCCATCGAGCCCAGCGACCTCTCCTTCGTCGTCATCGGCTATGACGCCGCGGCCAAACTCATCACGGCCGAAGACATTGCGGAGGCTCAGCGCTATCTAGGGATCGCGCCGGAAGACTGCGCAATGATGCTCATCGTTCGCTTTGAAAACCGGGACGGCAAGGTTTCCATGACGGTCAACCTGCGTGCACCCCTCTTCTTGGACACCGCCAACCGTCTGGCGTGGCAGCACATCCTTGCCAATGAAAGCTACCAGGTTCGCCAACCCGTCGAGCTCTAAACCAAGCAAGGAACCCATAACAACGCAAACGGCTCATCGTTGCAGGTAGCAACGGTGGCAAAGACCCCCACTCCAAGGTGTTGGAGATTGGGGGGTTTTTTGATGGGAATGAATTAGACGGACAGTGTCAGCGCCTGCTTAACAGCATCCTCTGCCGCGCCTTGCTGCCCTTTCCCAGCACTCGCGCCAGTCACGGCTTGATTAGGCTCGACCCCTTGTTCGGCCAAGGTTGCCCAAGAAGTCCGTACCTCGCTCAAGGCCTCAATCACGCTCGCACAGGTTTCCTGGCAGTTGCGCATGTTGATTTTTTGGAGATCGGCAAAGACAGTATGATAAAACCGATCGAGCATCAGCGAGATGTCCCCCCCTTGCTCGAAGTCCAAATTGGCCTGTAAGCCAAGGAGAATTTTGCTGGCTTTTTGCGTTGCGATAAAACGGTCTTCAACTCGCCCTTCCGCAGCAGCCAGTTTGGCAGCATGCACGGCCTGGATCATCCCATCATAAAGCATAACAACAGCTTGCATGGAAGTCACCATCTGTGACGCAGCCGTATAGGCCGACATGGCATTGTACGGATTACCCAATGAACGATCCCCTCGTTACCTGTCCTAAAAAAAAGCGCCGGTCCCTTATTTTCCGCAAAGCCCTTAGTTATCGTTGCCGCTGTTCAAGAAGGCTGAAAGCTGATCCGCGATGGCCTGGCCCTGGGCCAAGACCTCCTCGAGCCGGGCGTACTTGGCAATCTGCGCCTCACGAAACAAAACCAGACGCTGATCGATATCGTCGATCTCCGCGGCAAAATCCGAGTTTTGAGCATCTAAACGTTCGCGGGCCTCAGTGATCAATCCGTCTTCCGGGTTGGTATGATCGCGAATGGTCTGAAACAGCCGCTCCGCCACACCAAGGGAAGTGGATATATTGATGGTAGCCGCCGGGGCACCGGCATCGCTTGTGTCTCTCGAGTATGCTAACACCAGACCTTCATAAGCCGTCCCTTCAATCCCTCGAAGGGTATTCCCGTCAACCTCAAATGCAGCGGCACCGTCCACCTGAAGATTGGTTCCATCAATCGCACCGGCGGGGACATTGATCGTGAAGTCACCCAGATCTAATTTTTCCGTTCGACTGACCTGGGCGACGTCTGCTGAATCAGATGTGAAGGAGAAACCCAGCGCGCCGCGGACTTCGTCCAAGCGATCCACCAGAACGGAATCCAGCGTGCTCTCGTCGACGCTCAGGAGGTTGTCGTTGCCGATCTCAATGCCGATATCACGCAAGGTGGCCAAGGCACCGTCGGCAACATTATCCACCAAGCTGGCCAAATCAGTACCCAGATTAAAGTTCAGGCTGCGCAGTGTGTTGTCGCCGAACAGCAAAGCCGCCTCTGAAACCTCGCCTTCGGAGTTAATCTCCTGTTGCGCGTTCAAGAAGAGCTTGACCTGATTATAGGCCTCCACGAAATCCAGGATCTGCTGGCGCACGGCGGACAGATCCGGCTCAATTTCCACGGTGATAGTGGTGCCAGGCTCGGCCTTAAAGAGATCGATGGTGACGCCGGGCAGGATATCGGAGATTTCGTTTGAATCCCGCTCAATTGTCGTACCGATGCCATCCAGGATCAGCTGGGCTGGCTGGGCCAATTCCAAAACATCCGTATAAGTCGCGCCATTGTCGGCAGAAAGACCCAGACCCGCCGTCGTGGCGCCGCTGGTCCCCACCAACGAGACCTCTTGATTGGTTTGCTCGGCCGAGACCACAACCCGAAAATCGTCTTCAGCAACCTGAATGACCGAGGCCCGAACGCCCGTCGTCTCACTCACGGCATTGATTTGGGCCACAACATCATTGGCGGTCAAATCGGCGGTAATATCCAAATCAACGGTGTCCTCAACCGCAGCACCGGCCAGACCGACCGTCAAGGTCTCGGTAACGCCAAGCGCCGCCGAGGCATCGGCAACGGCGCTGCCGGCAACCTTATGGGCTGTGGCGATCTGCAGGATTTCGATCTCATAGGTGGCCGAGGCCGCCGAATTATCGGCGGTGACACCCAGCAAGGTCGCAGGCTCGGTCGTACTGTCGGCTGATAAGAAGGCGGTTTTTTGCTCAAAAATATTACTCGCGACACTCGAAATTCCAGGCGGATTCCTCAGTCCGTTCAAGGTGCCTTCAAAAGTATCCAGTAACGTGACCAATTCACCATAGGCCGCGTTTTGAGCATCATTTTCGGTAATCTTATTTTCCAGCCGAACGGCGGGCAAGCGTTTGACCGATACCGCGGCTTCAACCAAAGCATTGGTGTCCAAACCGGAAAAGGACCCGGTCAGGCGCGGCGAGCCGTCCTGAATGATAAGATTTCCACCTGTACCGGCGAGCGCCATCGTCTAAACTCCACGTTTAGAGCCTAGTTTAGAATTGAAACCCTTAAAGACTGTTAAGCTATACAGCCCGATAAAATCCGCGCACCGACAAAGTCTGAGCCCGACAAAAATTGACCTAGGCGTCGATGAACTGCTTGGGCGCCGACACAGCGGTCGCTCCCGGTGGCGGTCCAGCGCTGATGCTGTTTTCCGGCGGAAATTCCACCAGCACATCGCCCCGCACTTTGTCATACACGCGGATAATGAGGCGGCCACTTTCCTGATCTCGATAAGTCGTCACACCTGGGGTTTTTGACACCTGGGGTGTAAAACTGGTCCTTTGGCTCGACGCCACAGCGGATACAATTTCCGCTCGGGTCGCCTCGCCACTTTGCAGGCGCGCCGCTGGGGCGGCAACCTCGAGAGCAACAGGGGCCGTCACAGTCTTTGGAGATTCTTTGACTGGCGCATCGGGCAAAGCGGATCGGCGGGCAAGAGCCGCACCGGCCACCAAAGCACCAGCTTGCGCAATTTCAACCATCTAACCAAAGCCTTTTGCTTGGAATGAAGATCGCCCAAAAAGGCGAGGGAAAAGATGGGGCCGTAGCCCCATCTTTTCCGCCCTAAAGGCTTACTGCAGGACTCGCAGCAATGACTGCGGGATCTGGTTGGCCTGGGACAGAGCCGAAACGGCGGCCTGCACCAAGACCTGCGAGGAAACCAGATTGCTCTGCTCCTGCGCCAAATCCACGTCCGTGATGGTCGAACGCGCAGCATCGATGTTCTCGATCGAAGTGGCGATCTGCTGACCGCGGAATTCGAAACGAGAAATGATAGCACCCACGTTCGCACGGGCCTCGGAAATGCTGTCCAAAGCCGTATCCAACAAGGGAATGGCGGTGGTCGCATTGGCAGCCGTATCCACGGCCTGGGCACCGATACCCAAAGTGGCCGCACGATAGTCGACGATACCGGATAGCGCCGAGAAGTCCACCGAGATCAAGTCGGTGGCCACCGTACCCACGAAATAGTCCTGGGTGGTGGTGCTACCGTCCAGCAGGGAAGTGCCGTTGAAGGAAGTATTGGCGGCGATACCGTCAATTTCCGAAAGCAGCTCCTGGAATTCCGCATCGACGAAGGCCCGTTCCGTATCGGAGGGCACACCCGAGAGGGACTGAGCCGCCAGGGCTTTCAAACGCTGCAGAACGTCACTGATCCGCGACAAGCCGCCATCGGCCACCTGCAACACGGAAGCACCCTGAGAAGCATTGATGCCGGCTTGGTTCAGCGTGGTGACATCAGAGCTCAAACGGGTGGAGATGGCCAAACCGGCCGCATCGTCGGAAGCCCGAACGATTCGAGAACCGGAAGCCAATTTACCAACCGATTGGCCGGCTTCACCAGCATTGGCATTGAGGAAACGAAGAGCCGTATTGGCGGCAGTGTTCGTTGTAACAACAGGCATAATTAAAAATTCCTTCTACTTGAAGATTATAACCCGCCACTTCCTGCGACGGGTCCATTGCGAAAGGCCTACTTGGCCAATCCGAGCCCCTGTCCCCAAAAGGAACCAGAGCCTCGCAAGCATAGTAGCAAGAAAGGTACCAACTCATTAATTTGAAAATTTTGTAGGAATGACAGGCGTTTAGGCATTGCCCCAAGCCCGTGCCGATGACGGCTAGTGGCAAATCTTGCCCATAGGGCGCGGAAAAAATTGCCCAGTAAACGCAAAAAGCGGCAAATCTTGCCTAATGACGGCAAGACGAATCAATCAAAAGACCCAAATCCTGCAGACGAGTGGCCGATAAAGCGGTCAGGACGAGGACGCCGAGGCGCCCTCGTCCCCCAATCATCCGCTTGAACCAGCGATTACTGGAGCAATCGCAAGAGGTTCTGCGGCAACTGGTTGGCCTGGGACAAGGCCGAAACCGAGGCCTGGACCAATACCTGGGCCGACACCAGTCGGCTTTGCTCGGCTGCCAGGTCCACATCCAAGACCGTTGATTTGGCAGCATCAATGTTCTCGATGGAGGTCGCGATCTGCTGGCCGCGGAAGTCGAAGCGGGAGACCAGACCACCGACCGTAGCCCGCGCCTCCGAGATCAAATCAATGGCCGCATCCACCTCAATCAAGGCCGCCGCTGCATTGGCCGCAGTCGTCACGTCCTCGGTCAGGCTTAGACCGCCGGTGCCAAAGTTGGCCGCGCCGGCGGCCAGGGCGGTGAAATCAATATCAATGGTATCACCTGATTCTGTACCCACAAAATAGGACTGTGTACCAGTACTACCATCCAGAAGGGACGAGCCGTTGAACCGTGTCGTGGCGGCAATGCCGTCCACTTCGCTCAAGAGCTCTTGATACTCCGCGTCGATAAAGGCGCGCTCCGTATTTGACGGGACACCTGATAGCGACTGTGCTGTCAAGCTCTTCATACGTTGAAGCACATCGGCCAATCGAGCCAAACCGCCATCGGCGGTTTGCAGGACTGAAGCACCCTGGCTGGCATTGATCGCAGATTGTTGCAAGACCGCGATGTCCGCCCGCAAGCGGGTTCCGATAGCCAAGCCGGCAGCATCGTCCGAAGCACGCACAATCCGCGACCCACTGGCCAGCTTGGATACGGACTCCCCTGATTGAGTTGAGTTCAGATTCAAAAACCGCAGAGCTGAATTCGCGGCTGTGTTTGTTGTAACTGTAGGCATTGGATTCTCCTGTTACCCACGTAAGCAGATGATTGGTTCCGGGGAATTTTCCCGGAGACCCCTACCGGATCGCAATCCTGACAAGGGTCCGCTCTTACATCCGCACAAGACGTGCCAAATTTTATCTTTTTCATTTTTGTCAATTTTTTCAATATTCTAGGCCATCTCTGGCGCACATTTCGTTATGGCACCCATGCTGAAAAGCGGTAGATCTTGCAGCCCAAGGGGGCAAAGACTGCCGATTGTGACAGGATTTGCCGCCCCTCTTTAATGGCCCTTTAGTCCGACACCCAAGTCAAATCACTCGCCCCGCATAAAAGAGGACCGGCAACCCAGCCTGAAACCATCCCGGATCGAACGAGTTATTAGCGTCCCCCCTCGCCAGAAGAACCAAGTGAGGAAACTTAGTTGCTAGGCTTAACAAGCCGGCGTTTTTTGCCCACTTGCCTGCAGTTTGTTCTGGGCAATTTTCTCCTCTGCGAGCCCGGCAACGGTTCGGCTGAAATTTTTTCCCCGCCATATCAATCAGTTATGGGAACGGGCCAAAGTGGTATGGGCCTTGCTTTTATTCAGATGAATTCTGCTGTCCGGACTGACGCCAAACCAGATTCCGCCCAGCCAAATGTCCATCTCCCTCCTAAGGGCACGACGGACTGCCGTACGAACCAAAGGATCATGACATGAGCACGAGTGAACCAACTAAATTGCCCCGCCCCGCAGAGATTATGACCATGCTGCACGACGAGGCCATTGAAGCGGTTCAGGACGCGGCCGTCGCCCAAGCCGAAGGTCGGATCGAAGATAAGTTTTATCTTTTGGCCCACGCTTCTGAAATCATCAGCCGCATTCATGATCTCCTCCAAGCCGAGGGGGGCGGACGCTATCTTGAAGTGCGCGAGCTTTACCGTCGCTGTTTGAGCGAGCTGATTCGTTTCAATAGCGTCCTGGCAGACGACCGATCCGCTGAAAAAAGATCCAAAGACATTACATCCCTTCTCAAACCGGTGCGAGCCGCTTGGCGTCGAATGGATCGACGTATCATAAAACAGAAAAGCGGTACTGTCCCCCAAACGCCCAGCGAGCTTATTCGCGAGGGGGATTTAAAGTTAGCTCAGAGGCCAGCTGCCTAGGGAAACAATCACCAGAATTGTTCGTTATAGAAAAGCGAAGTAAGATGGACGCCATCCATATAAATCTAGAAAAGTTGATCGGACCCTCATCCAATCGGTCGGGACCAAGCCAAGACCTTGATGATGCGGCTGTGGGTCTGTTCGACGACCTGCTGCAACGCTCCCTATCGGCCGGGCGCGACGTGCCTAGGTCCGACAGTCTCTTTACAGCACCAAACCGTCAGGAGACTTACGACCCCATTCCTGAAGAGCGCAGCGCGCCGGATCGGTCGGATGACTACTACAGCGACGATTTCAGGCCCCAGCGGCCCGACCGAAGTGAAGATCTCTACCTAGATGACCGGCCCGAGCGTTCCGAAGCCTTTCGTCAGGCACCCCGGGATTTCATAGCTGACGAGAATCCTGCCGCGAATCAAAACGATCACTCGCCTGGCATGGCAGCAGCCGCTCAACCGAGGTCGACCAGGACAGAGAACAACAGTACAAATACAGACAATCAATCAAACGGACAGGCCAGTGAGCGAGCAGCAGACGCTGATCCACCCCACGCTGGGCCGTCCCTGGATACTTCTTCCGTGTCAGGAGCGTCCTCAAACCCGAACATTGCTACCAATCCTTCTGGCGCCACCGATTTGAGTGGCGCAGCGAGCGTGGCTTCGGTGGTCGCGGCGACACCAATCCCAACCCCGGGGACGGGCCAAGGTGCCTCGAATACGGGCACGGGAAACGGGACAGCCTTTCAGCAGTCCGCCCCAAATCCGACGGCCGACGCTGCCTCACCCGTACAAGCTAGCACCCCACCCCAGGGTCTAAGCCAGGCCAAGGCGGCCGATGGCAAGGTAGCGCCCGGTACCGGATCGGCGTCGAGCCCCTCACCTTCCTCGAATATAGTGCAAAGCCCACAGGTGAGCGTGCAACAGACGACTCTTCATTCCCAGCCCACCGGCAACTTAACGGCCGCCGCGGTCAACACGGCCGCACAACAGGGGGACACCCTCAGCGCTGACGTGAGTACCCCCGTCATCGCCACCGAAAATCCCGGCCAGGCCAAGGCCGGTGAGGTGAAAAACCCGATGATTGCCAATAAAGCGGACACACCCTTGAGCCTCGCTCAACAAGGTGGAGCGAAAAACGGCGGCTCTCAAACGGGTGGCGACGGCCAGCCCCGACATAACCAGTTGAATGCCGCAGCGGCCAATCAGACGACAGCGCAGGCAACCAGCGGTTCTAACGGCAGCGGCGTCCAATTGACCGCCGGCACGGCGGCAGAGGCAGCCGGGCCAACGTCAAACCAGAGCAGCTTTGCGCAAACCTTGGGGTCAACGAACAGCCTCTCTACCCTGAACACTGCGAATGGCTCCACCGCCGGTTCGAGCGCCGGCGACGCTCAACGAGCGACCCTGCCCAATCTTCCAGCAAATGATCAAGTGGCCGTCCAGATTCAAAAAGCCGCCGCCGCCGGCACGGACCGGATCTCCATTCAGCTTCACCCCGCTGAGCTGGGTCGGATCGATGTTAAGATGGAGCTGGGCGACGACGGTTTGCTCCGCGCCATGATCTCCGCGGAAAAACCCGAGACCTTGGAGCTCTTGCAACGGGACTCCAGAGGCCTTGAAAAAGCCCTACAGGAAGCCGGCCTGAAAACCGATTCACAAAGCCTGGCCTTCGCGAAACACGGTAACGGCGGCCAACGCGGCGAGCAGTCCGGCTCCCAAGCCCATGGGCAACCAGACAACGGCTTCACCGATGACTGGGCGTCTGGCGACAAGGATGGCGACCTGCCACAAAGACAACACGATGGCCAGTTGGACATCAGTGTGTGACCAGAGGATTTGAACGACCATGGACGTAAATGAGACATCAGTTAACGGCGTGCCGGTGGTATCCGGGGGCAACAGCGGCTCGATCACCGATGCGGGTTCCTTGTCGGAGACCTTCGACAATTTTCTGACTTTGCTGACAACCCAGCTGCAGAACCAGGATCCCCTATCGCCCATGGACACCAATCAATTCACCGAACAGCTGGTGCAGTTCAGCTCGGTGGAGCAGGCCCTGGCCACCAATGAAAAACTGGATCAACTGATTTCCCTGCAAGGCGGCAGCAACCTAAATGCGGCGGTTGCCTACCTAGGCAATGAGATCACCGCCTCTGGCGAGCAACTATCCCTACAGGACGGTACCGCACGGATCAGCTATACCTTGGGGACTGCTGCCGCCGAGGCAACCTTGTTGATCAGCAATCCGGCTGGAACGGTTCTGCGCGCCTTGCCCATCGACACCGAAGCCGGTCGCCATGACGTAACTTGGGACGGAACCGACGCTCAGGGCAACAGTCTGCCGGACGGGGTTTATAACTTCACGGTCGCCGCCCGAGACGGCGACGGTGAACCCCTCACCGCCACGCAAGAATTCCATGGAACTGTCACCGGCGTGCGGACCGATAACGGCAACATCACCTTGGTGTCCGGAGGCCTGGAAATCTCCGCAGATGACATCACGGCGGTTCGAGCCCCAAGCGAAGAAGATGACAGTTAAATGGCCAAGGAATCTTTGGCCGCAAGGAATGGCTATGGGAATAGCGCGTGAAGAGTAGCCCTCATGAATTAGTAATGTAACCGGTTGTTTTCCCGGAACTCATCGGAAAAACAACGATTTTAAGGAGTAAGAGTAATGAGTCTTTATGGTGCCCTGTTTTCAGGCGTGTCGGGCTTGGCGGCCCAAAGTAACGCGCTTGGCATTATCTCCGACAATATCGCCAACGTGAACACGGTCGGTTACAAGACGAGCATTACCCGCTTTTCCAGCTTGGTAACCCAAGAGGTTTCCGTCACCCGGCACAGCTCGGGCGGCGTGATCTCTTCGGCTTATGCCAACGTGGATCAGCAGGGCCTTTTGCAAAGCACCGCCTCGGGAACCGATTTGGCAATTGCCGGCGACGGCTTTTTCGTGGTCAACGAGAACGCCAATCCCACCGTCGGGTCCAACTACCTTTTCACCCGAGCCGGGCAATTCACGCCCGATGAAAACGGCGATTTGGTCAATGCCGCCGGGTTTTATCTACAAGGCTATAACATGCGGACCAATCCCAATCCGCCGCCCAGCGCCAGTACCTTTACCGGTTTGGAAACCGTTAACGTTTCCAATCTGTCGGGCAATGCAGAGTCAACTGCTAACTTGAGTATGGACGTCAACCTCCCCTCCACGGCAGCGGTCGGCGATACCCATACGGTGACCATGCAGATCTTCGATTCTCTGGGCAACCCGCATGATCTGGACATCAATTTCACCAAGACCGGCATCAATACGTGGGACTTTGGCTCCTCCGATCCGGTGTCCGAGGGCGCGGTCACGGGAACCTCGGCAGGCGCCGGCAACTTGGTCTTCGCCCCCGATGGCACACCTTCGGCCATCAATTTCACAACGCCCTTTACTGTAAATGGCTGGACGACCGGCGCGGCAAATTCCGCCTTCACTCTTGATCTGGGGACGGCGGGTTCGACCGATGGCCTGACCCAGTTCGCCGGGGAATTCGCCATCACGGACATCGATCAGGATGGTGTTCGCTTCGGCGTTTTCACCGGGGTGACCATCAACGAGGAAGGGATCGTCACTGCTCTGTTCGACAACGGTCAAAATCAGGATATCTTCCGCATGCCGCTGGGGATGTTCAACAATCCCAACGGCCTCAATCACCTCACCGGCAATGCCTATCAGCAAACTGATGACTCCGGTAACTTCCAACTGAGCCTGGCAACCACGAATGGCGCCGGTTCGGTTTCCGCCTCCACCCTGGAGAGCTCGACAGTAGATCTAGCCGACGAGTTCACCAACATGATCGTCACCCAACGGGCCTATTCGGCCAGCGCCCGGACCATCACCACGGCGGACGACATGCTCGAGGAATTGATCCGGATTAGGCGATAGCACCGCCTAGTCAACGAGCCGCGCGGCCGGGCACGCCTTAAAAAGTGGCATGCTCGGCCCGCGCCTTCCTGCGTCGAATATTTTCCGAAATCACCGAATTTTCACTGAGTGCGTACATGCGTGATTTCTAAAATTTTACCTAACTCCTTGATTTAGCGTTTTGTAAAGGCGCCAGGGATAGAGTCAGCGCTGGATATGTTGTTAGAACACGGAGCACAGTTGATGTACTCGGATAGCCCAGGTAGGCAAGAAAGGATCATCGGGCCGGCAGGTAAGCCGCTTTCGATAAATGATCTGCCCCCGCCCGACACAAAACGCTGGGTGATTCGCCGCAAAGCCGAAGTCGTGACCGCCGTTAGGTCCGGCCTCTTGACCCTTGAGGAGGCTTGCGAGCGCTATCACTTGTCAGTTGAGGAATTTCTCTCTTGGCAGGCACTCATCGATAAGCATGGTATGCGCGGCTTGCGCACGACGCGCCTGCAGCAATACCGCGGCGCCTATCCCGAGGCGCGGAATTAGTACCCCACCGGAACAAGCAGCCCCTAAACAAGAACCTTAGGACCATAGGTCCAAGTCCAAACCGCGGCCGGCCTGGCTACCTCAGCCATCCGGCCGCGATTTTTGTCCCTAAGCCTTTTTTCTTCGGGGCATTTATCTGATGGGCTCTGGTCTTACGAGCTAAGATGCCTCCCAAGACGGACCGAGCCCTTTAAGGCCATTGTCAAGCTGCATTAGAATTCGCGTTGGATTGCTGTCCTGCCCTATGATGTTGCCCTCACGCGATTTCGCTTTAGCCAAGGCATACGGGGCCTTTCCGGCATTTACCTAAAATTTGATTAAAGCGCCTCGGCAATTTTTTCCCCATTACTAGGCAAATCCTGCCTGTCATTAACGGCGCATTTACCAGACCAGCATAGCCTCTGGGCCATGGAAAAGACCCGCGTCTCAAGCGGTGTGGATTTTAACAAGGCCCTTTTCAGTACGGCTTAAGATCAGGTAAAGCGGATTTGAACAGTTTCATCGAGACCATGAAAGGCCTGGGCCCGACCCGGCTCGGCATGATGGCGGCGATCGCCGCGGCGATCCTTTCCTTCTTCATCTATCTGACCAGCCGGCTCGCCGAACCGGACCAGGCCCTGCTCTATGCCGATCTGGATAGTCAAGACAGCGGCCAAATCGTCAGCCAGCTTGAGAACCAGCAACAGCCCTATCGATTGAGCGCCGACGGCAGCCAAATCTTCGTTGCCGCCGACCAAGTCGCCCGCCTGCGCGTGGCCATGGCCGAACAAGGCCTGCCCAGCGGCGGCTCCATTGGGTACGAAATCTTCGATCGGTCCGAGGGCCTGGGGACAACCAACTTCGTTCAAAACATCAACCACCTTCGCGCGCTCGAAGGGGAGCTGTCCCGGACCATCCGATCCATCGCACGGGTGCGCCAGGCCCGGGTTCATCTGGTTCTGCCCCAGCGTCAGCTCTTTACCCGCGACCGGCAAGAGCCGAGTGCTTCTATCATCCTGGTCATGAACGCCGCAGGTGAAGTTGAGAACCAAAAGGTGCAAGCCATTCAGCATTTGGTGGCCGCTGCGGTACCGGGCCTGAAACCCAAGAACATCTCGGTCGTGGATGACAAGGGCAATCTTCTCGCCCGCGGCGGCGACGAGGGCGATCTGGACCGGGCCGCCACCAATGCCGAGGAGATGCGCATCAAATATGAAGCCCGCTTGGTCCGCACCATCGAAGACTTGCTGGTGCGATCCCTCGGCCCAGGCAACGTGCGCGCTCAAGTAACAGCGGAAATGGACTTCGACCGAATCACCGAGAACACTGAATCCTACGACCCGGACGGCCAGGTGGTGCGCTCGACCCAAGTGGTCGAGGAACAATCCAACGAGAAAGACGGCGATCCTGCGGGTGTAACCGTGGGCAACAATCTGCCAGACGCTGCTGCGGCCGGCGGTGGCGCTGCCGGCGCGAACAGCCAGGCCTCCCGCACGGAAGAAACCGTCAATTACGAAATCAGCCGGACCACCAAAACCCACATCCGCGAGGCGGGTATGGTGCGCCGCCTCTCGGTGGCGGTCATGGTCAATGGCGTCTCGACCATCGGAGAAGACGGCCAGCTGTCCTACACGCCGATCGAGCAAGAGCAGATGCAGCAAATCGAGGCCCTGGTGCGCTCCGCCGTGGGCATCGATACCGATCGAGGAGACCGCATTGAAGTGGTCAACATGCCCTTCGTCGATCCCGCGTCCAGCGGTCTGGAGGAAGAAAGCTTCCTGATGGGCTTCGAAAAGCATGACGTCCTGCGCATGGCTGAACTGCTCGTGCTCGGTGCCCTTGCCATCATCGTAGTTCTCTTTGTCGTACGCCCCATGGTCAGCCGGCTGTTCGACAGCCCGCTGGGTGAGGACGCGGAGCCGGAGGCCCATGCCCTATTGTCCGATGGCTCGGTTGCCCATCCCGCCTTGGCAGGACCGACCAGCGCCCGCGAAGTCGCTATTGGCCTTGCGGGCCCGGGCGGTGAATCCGCGGGCGGACAAGTTGTGGGCGGCGGTGCAAGCTCCATTGCCGAGATTGAGCACATGATCGACGTCAATCAGGTAGAAGGGCGGGTCCGCGCCTCTTCCATTCGCAAGATTGGCGAGATCATTCAAAAACACCCAGAAGAGGCCGTGGCAATTGTGCGTAGCTGGCTTCATCAGGAAACCTGAACCATGCCGGCCCGCCTACATTTTTCATTATCCATCGCCGTAAGCGATTTGAGGAGTTCCTCCCGTGTTGCATGAAGATCTACGTTCCCTGCCCGGTCCGGATAAGGCAGCGCTTTTGATGATGGCCATCGGCGAGGAAAACGCCACCCAGCTCTTTTCCATGATGGAAGAAGAGGAGATCAAGGAACTGTCCCAGTCTATGGCCAATTTGGGGACGGTAAACTCGGAACTCATCGAACAGCTCCTGATCGATTTCGCCGAACAGATCTCCAGCACTGGCTCGGTGGTGGGTAATTTCGACTCTACCGAACGGTTGCTGCTGAAAGTGATGGATCCCGATAAGGTCACCGGCATCATGGAGGAAATCCGCGGGCCGGCCGGTCGAACCATGTGGGATAAGCTGGCTAATGTGAACGAGCAGGTGCTCGCGAACTACCTCAAGAACGAATATCCCCAAACCGTCGCGGTTGTCCTCTCCAAGATCAAGGCAGAGCACGCCTCGCGGGTCCTCAGCGTTCTGCCCGAGCCCTTCGCCATGGAAGTCATCATGCGCATGCTGCGCATGGAGGCGGTGCAAAAAGAGGTGCTCGAAGACGTGGAACGCACCCTCCGCAACGAATTTATGTCCAACTTGGCCAAGACCAGCCGCAGAGATTCCCACGAGATGATGGCCGAGATTTTCAACTATCTGGATCGTACGCTCGAGGCCCGGTTTTTGGATTCCCTGGAGGAGCGCAATCGAGATTCGGCGGAGCGCATCAAGGCGCTCATGTTCACCTTCGAAGATTTGGGCGCCCTGGATCAAGGAGCTGTTCAAACCCTGCTCAGCTCGGCCGAGAAGGACAAACTGGCTATCGCCCTCAAGGGTGGCTCCGAAGCCCTACGCGATCTCTTCTTTGGCAATATGTCTGAACGTGCCGCGAAGATGATGCGCGAAGACATGCAAGCCATGGGCCCTGTCCGCCTTCGCGACGTGGACGAAGCTCAGATGTACGTGGTCAATCTCGCCAAGGAACTGGCGGCCAAGGGCGATATCGTCATTGCCGACAGCAAGGGCGACGACGAGTTGGTTTACTAGCTGGCATTGACCATGAACACCGCCCCCAAATTCCTATTCGACCTAAATTTCGAGGCGCCACCGCCCGAGGCGACCGAGCTCAAGCCGACAGAACCGGATGTGCCCGAGCCCGAGGAGGATTTGCCACCCCCGTCCCTCTTCACCCAAGAGGATCTGGAAGCCGCACATCAGAGTGGCTTTCACGCAGGTCAAGAAGAGGCCCGCGCGGAAGTTTTGGCCGGGATCGAAAAGCAAACCGTCGATCATCTAACGGCGATCGAAGCCCTTATCACCCAGGTGACCAGCGAAAGCGAGTCAATCGCCGCTGCTCAGGAAATGCAATCGCTCAAGGTCATGCGACAGATGTCCGCCAAGTTGTTTCCCGCCCTGGCCCAACGGGATGGCCTGGCAGAAATCGAGCGAATTATTGAGGACTGCATGGAGCGGTTACGCGACGAGCCACGCTTGGTGATCCGCACCGGTGACGAAGCCTTGGAGCCAATCAGGCAGAGCACAAAGGCCCTCGCCGAGCGAAAGAGCTTCGAAGGACGCCTTATCTTCTTGTCCGAACCGGAATTGGGATTTAGCGACGTGATCGTGGAATGGGCGGACGGCGGTGCCAGCCGGGAACTGTCGGCTCTGCTCGCGGAGATCGACGAACACTTTGACACCCTACTATCTCAAGCCGACACGCCGATCATGGACCAGCCGGCGATACCGGCGTCCCTAGACGGCTCAACTGAACAGCATTCATCGGGAAGCGACATCGAGGCTTCCACCCTAGCGGAGAAAGACAATGGCTGAAAACGACGATCTCGCCTTGACCGACCTGGAGGCGGAACAGCAATCGGCCGACGAGGTAGCGCCTGAAAGCGACGAAAGCCTCGGCGATATCGCCCGTATGCCCACCAATGCCAAAGACCTGGAAGCGGTTTACGACATTCCAATCCAAGTATCGGCCGTGTTGGGCAAATCCAATATGCAGGTCGCCCAACTCCTAAAGCTGGGGCGGGGGGCCGTGGTCGAGTTGGATCGCAAGGTGGGCGAGGCCATCGATATTTATGTCAACAATCGCCTGGTGGCCCGCGGCGAAGTGGTTGTCGTTGAAGACCGCCTGGGCGTCACCATGACGGAAATCATCAAAATCGATCGCACCTGATCGTCATTGAACGTAACAAACGGGAAACTGACATCCAATGGCCAACGCAACAGCCGATAGCCAGAGCAGCCAAACGGTCATCACCGCACCGGAGGTGAGCCCGTCCCTTGATACGGCGACGCTTCTTGGTATTACCGGCGCCTTCACGGTGATCGCCTTAGCCATGTATCTGGGCGGCTCGCCGGACTCTTTCATCGATATACCGGCAATTCTAATCGTGGGCTTCGGCACCTTGCTGGTCACCAGTATTTCCTTTTCCATGGATGAGCTGTTTCGGGCGCGAAAGACCATCTGGCGCGCCATCGTTTATCATTCAGAACAGCCGACAAACGCAGCGCTACAAATCCTCTACCTGGCCGAGGTGAGCCGAAAAAAGGGCAAGATGGCGCTGCAAAAAGTCATGGAAGCCTTTGGCGATAACCCTTTCCTACATAATGGCGTTGCTCTGGTGCTGGACGGTTTGGCCACCGACGAGGTGGAGAGCTTCCTGTCCCGCGAAATTCAAGCCACCCGGGACCGCCACCTGCGCAGCGCCGCGATCCTGCGCCGGGCCGCTGAAGTGGCGCCCGCCATGGGCCTAATCGGCACCCTCGTGGGCCTGGTCCAAATGCTGGGCAATCTGGAAGACCCCGCCTCCATCGGCCCCAGCATGGCTGTTGCCCTGCTGACCACCTTTTACGGTGCCATCTTGGCGAACATGGTTTTCACCCCTCTGGCCAACAAGCTGGAACGCAACTCCCAGGCCGAGGTTCAGGTCAATCAGATCTATGCCATCGGCGTCGCTTCCATCAGCCGGCAAGAAAACCCCCGACGGCTGGAAATGCTGATAAATACCACTTTGTCCCCGGAACAGCGGGTGACCTACTTCAACTAAATACTGGATTCACTTACGCCCCGGTGGGGATAGCTCATTCGATACCCCGGTATCGGAAAAGATGATGGAAAGTTAGAGAGGACAACATGCGGCTGCTCATCGTAGGAACTCTGGACGGTCATATCGCCACGGCCGGAAAACTCGCCCTCGAAAGCGGCGCCAAGGTCGCCCACTGCGAGGATATCGACCAGGCTATGACCGCCCTGCGGGCCGGACAGGGCGCCGACCTGATCATGGCCGACGTAGCGCTTGACATTGCCCGTCTTTGCCAAGGTCTCGAAAGCGAGCGCATTTCCCTTCCAGTGGTGGCCTGCGGCATAGGACCCGCCCCTTCCCAGGCCGGAGATGCCATCCGATCAGGCGCCAAGGAATACATCCCCCTGCCCCCCGATGCGGAACTGATCGCCGCTGTGCTCGCCGCCGTGGCCGAGGAGTCCGACGCCGTAATCTATCGGGACCCGGTGATGACGCCGATCCTGCGTCTGGCCGAGCAAGTGGCACCCTCTGACGCCTCCGTCTTGATCACAGGGGAATCGGGCACCGGTAAGGAAGTCATGGCCCGCTTCATTCACAGCAAATCCAAAAGAGCAAAGGAACAGTTTATTTCCATCAACTGCGCGGCAATCCCTGAAAACCTTCTTGAATCCGAGCTCTTCGGGCATGAAAAGGGAGCCTTCACGGGCGCCGTATCCCGTCGCATCGGTAAGTTCGAGGAAGCGAACCGGGGCACGCTGCTGCTGGACGAAATCTCCGAAATGCACCCACGCCTGCAAGCCAAGTTGCTGCGCGCCGTGCAGGAAAGGGAAATCGACCGGGTCGGCGGCAGTCAACCCATCAAGGTCAACATCCGACTGCTCGCCACCTCCAACCGGGATCTGGAGGAAGAAGTTAGAAAGGGCCGCTTCCGCGAAGACCTGTTCTTCCGCTTGAATGTGGTCAACATCGCCCTGCCTCCCTTACGGGATCGGCCTAAGGACATTGAAGTCCTCGCCGACCACTTCGTGAAAAAATACGCGGCCGCCAACGGCGTTGCCCGCCCGACCCTGTCGGTCCCTGCCCTTGCCGTTCTGCAAAACCATCACTGGAAAGGCAACGTGCGCGAGATTGAGAACACAATGCATCGGGCCGTCCTCTTGGCCGAGGACGACGAAATCCAGCCCCACCACATCATGTTGACGGGCCGAACCCTCGCCGACGACACTGAACAGGCGGCCCCCGCAGGCGCCTCGACCGCGCCCGCCGCAGCATCAACCTCGACGGCCAACGGCGAGGGCCGCGGCCTTGTGGGACGCACCGTCGCGGATGTGGAACGGGATCTGATCATCGATACCCTGCAGCACTGCCTGGGCAATCGCACCCATGCCGCAAATATCTTGGGTATTTCCATCCGGACCCTGCGCAACAAGTTGAAGCTCTATAGCGAGGCAGGTACTGCGATCCCCATGCCCGGCGAAGGCGACCGTCCCGCCTTTTAAATTCCTAAGAGACGGCCAATAGGCGGTAAGAGCACGCTTTAAGTAGATAGATAAAAAGAACCTAAAATGGCCGATACCGGCACTCAAATCTCAGCCAACGATTTGCTCGCCAAGGTAAATGACGTGGTCCGTCGCGGCGACGTGGCCTTGGCCTTGGGCGTGGCCTGTATACTCGTGGTGCTGATTCTGCCCATGCCCAGTTGGATTCTGGACATGTCCTTGGCCGTTTCCATCACCTTCTCGGTGCTCATCCTCATGACCGTTCTTTTCATGGAACGGCCATTGGATTTCAGCTCCTTTCCCATGGTGCTGCTCATCGCCACCATGATCCGCTTATCCCTCAATCTGGCCTCGACCCGACTCATTCTTTCTGACGGGCATGAGGGGACACAAGCCGCCGGCATGGTCATTCAAGCATTCGGCAACTTCGTCATGGGCGGCAACTTTGTCATCGGTATTATCATCTTTGCGATATTGGTGATTGTGAATTTCGTCGTCATCACCAAAGGCTCGGGCCGCATTGCCGAAGTGGCCGCCCGCTTTAGCTTGGATGCCCTACCCGGTAAACAGATGGCCATCGACGCGGATCTTTCCGCCGGCCTGATCGATGAAAACGAAGCGCGTACGCGACGCAAGACCCTCGAAGACGAGAGCAACTTTTTCGGCTCCATGGACGGCGCCGCCAAGTTTGTCCGCGGCGATGCCATTGCCGGCCTCCTCATCACCTTCATCAATGTGGTGGGTGGCATTATCATCGGCGTAGCCCAGATGGATCTGGACTTCAGCGAGGCGGCCCACAGCTACACCCTATTGACCGTGGGCGACGGGCTGGTTACGCAGATCCCCGCGATCATCGTCTCCATCGCCGCTGGCCTTTTGGTCTCCAAGGCAGCCATCACCGGTTCCGCTGACAAGGCCGTCTTCGGCCAGCTCAGCGGCTACCCCCGTGCGCTGGGCCTCTCCTCCTTCATGATGATCACCTTGGCTCTCATGCCGGGCATTCCCGCTCTTCCCTTTTTGCTTTTGGGCGCCACGGCGGGTGGCTTTGCCTGGGTCGCCGGCAAAAAGAAGGTGCAACGTCAGGAGCAGCAAGCCCAGCTCGAGGCCAAGGAATCCGCTCAAACGCCAGTGGCCGAAGAGCCCATCACCCAATCCCTACAAATCGATCATGTGCGCTTGGAGCTAGGTTATGGCCTATTGCCCATGATCAACGGCGAAGGCGGCCAGCGCCTGACCGATCAGATCAAGTCCTTGCGCCGGCAACTGGCCCAGGAAGTTGGCTTTGTCCTGCCGTCGGTGCGCATCCAAGATAACCTGCAGCTGCCCGCAAACAGCTACGTGCTGCGCATTAAGGAAATAGAGGCCGGCAAGGGTGAGCTGCGCCCGGCCATGGTCCTGGTCATGGACCCCCGCGGCGAAAAAATCGACCTGCCCGGCGAGGAAACGGTTGAGCCCACCTTCGGCCTGCCAGCTATGTGGTGCGAAAAGGGGTCTCGCGAAGAAGCACTGTTCCGTGGCTATACGGTGGTGGATCCACCAACGGTCATCACCACGCACCTTACCGAGATCATCAAGGAAAACATGTCCGAGCTGCTGTCTTATGCGGAGACGCAAAAGCTGCTGGACGAGTTGGGCGAGGATCAGCAAAAGCTGATCGCCGATCTGGTCCCCTCGCAAATTTCCGTGGGCGGCCTCCAGCGTGTGTTGCAGAACCTGCTTACCGAACGGGTATCGATCCGCGATTTGCCAACTATCCTTGAAGGGGTATCCGAGGCCTGTGGCTACAGCCGGAACGTCACCGCCATTACCGAACACGTGCGGGCCCGCTTGTCCCGTCAGATCTCAAATTCTCAGGTCAACGATCAGGGCTTTATCCCCATCCTTACTTTATCTCCAACCTGGGAGCAGGCCTTTGCCGAATCTATCGTGGGCGAGGGCGAGGACAAACAACTCTCCATGGCACCTAGCAAGCTGCAGGAATTAATCGCCACAGTGAGGCAAAACTTCGAACGTCAGGCCATGATGGGCGAGACCCCGGCCCTCCTCACCAGTCCGGCCATCCGACCTTTTGTGCGCTCTATCGTGGAACGCTTCCGGCCCACCACAGTGGTGTTATCTCAAAACGAAATTCACCCACGCGCTAAAATTAAAACCCTGGGTCAGATTTGAGGGGCATGATGATCCTTTTGTTATACCCCTTCACCTCTTATCCGTCCTCGGAAAGGCCTTGCCACCATGCGGCTTAAGCGATTCTCCGCCGGCAGTCTGCGGGACGCCATGGAACAGGTTCGCGCCAGCCTGGGCGACGATGCCATTATCCTGGCCACGGAAGAAGCCAAGGACGGTCGAGTTTGCGTCACCGCCGCTTTGGATAACGAGCCAGCCGAGTTGCCGGTGACTGTCCCATCGACCAAGACCGAAGCGACGGCCTTTCCCACTTCAGATCCTGCCCATCACCATGGCATTCTCACGCTGTTGGATCACCATGGCTTTCCGAACAAACTGGCCCATCAAATTTCGTCTCGGGCTTCACAAACTCCCCAGTCGGACCTGCAAGAAGATCTGGGTCCAGCCCTTACATCGACCTTTACCTTCGCGTCAGTCGCACCGGAAGCTCAAGGCGATAGCTTTTTTCTTGCCGGCCTGCCGGGCGCGGGCAAGAGCGCCGTCGCCGCCAAACTAGCCGCCGCCGCTCGCCTGGCCGGGCGGCCCTGTACGATTGTAACCCTTGACGGTAAAAAGTCGGGCGGCTTGGCCCAGATGACCGCCTTCACCGAGGCCTTGGGAGCCGAGCTGGAAGTTGCCCGAACCCTATCGGACTTACGCCGGACCGTTCAACAGGCGCCGAAAGAGGGCCGCCTGGTGGTTGACGACAGTGGGCGTAATCCCTTCGATCCCGAAAATGCCGAGCATCTGCGCCTCACCTTGGAAAACCTAGATTTGCGTTGTGTCCTGGTGATGGCAGCCGGAGGCGACCTTTTGGATTCAATCGACATGGCCCGGGCCTTTGCCGATCTGGGGCTTAAGGAAGCCATCATCAGCAAGGCCGACCTGACCCGGCGGATGGGCTCTGCGATCGGCGCCGCCCATGCTGCCGGACTACATATCGCCGGCCTATCCGCCTCGCCTCATATCGGTGAGGCGGTGCAAGATCTTTCTGCCACGACCTTGGCCAACGCCCTGATGAAGGGCAGCGATTCGGTCTCCCGCTCAAGCCTTACCCCCAGCGTCCCCGAGAGGAAATCCCAATGGAAGCAATGACCCACAGCGACTCCGTGGTGACGCCCCTCCCCTCGGCCCAGGCTTACGCCCAACGCAAGGGGCAAGAGCGCCTGCTTTCAATCGCCTCGGGCAAGGGCGGCGTGGGCAAAACTTGGCTTTCCATTACCCTCGCCCATTGCCTAGCCCAGCGGGGCCAGCGGATTTTGCTTTTCGACGGCGACTTAGGACTGGCAAACATTGATGTTCAGTTGGGCCTGAACCCGGACATGGACCTGGTCGGCGCCCTTTCCACCGGCGGGTCGCTGAAGGAGGCCGCGACGGCCGTCCCCGAAACGGGCTTTGATGTGCTGGTAGGCCGCTCCGGCGCCAGCTCCTTGGCCGGACTTTCCAAGGATGCGCTAGTCTCACTGACCCAAGATCTGACGGCTCTGGCCTTCGACTACGACCGGGTCTTGCTGGATTTGGGGGCCGGCATTGATAGCGTGGTACGGCATATGGCCGGGACGGCGCGCACCTGTTTGGTGGTGGCAACGGACGAGCCCACTTCCCTCACCGATGCCTACGCCTTTATGAAACTGTCCTGGCGTGAAAACCCGGAAGCCGATCTGCGTGTGGTGATCAACATGGCGGAAAACCGTCGCGAGGGTGAGCGCACCTATGCCACTCTAAAAAAGGCCTGTGCCTCCTTTCTGCTGCGCGAACCGCCCTTGGCCGGGGTCATTCGGCGAGACAAGGCGATCAAGGACGCCATTCGGCACCAAAGCCCCACCCTAACCCGTTATCCCTCCTGCTCGGCCGCGGCCGATGTGGAGGCCCTGGCGGCCGAACTGTGAAGTCTTAAGGGCAAAGTTAGAAAAAAAAGTGACATAATAAAGGCTTGCAGGAGAAGGCGTTAAAGGTCGATAGGGCTGATATTTCTATAAAGGCGAGCAGGTGATTGATTTCACCTATGAGCCCCGAAAGGAAGATCTCATGCAAGATCTCTTATCATCGGTTTCTCCGACACGGACCGGCAACCTGCCCGCCCACACCCCTAGATCAGCCCTGCCCACAGCCACGCCCGCTACCGTCGCTGATCCGCCGCGGGAATTGTTGCGTCTGCCGCCCGGGCATTTGCTCCATGGCGTGGTGTTGGGTCAAAACGGCCGGGGCGAAACACTGGTGCGGGCCAACGAGGGTTTGCTACGTTTGATTCTGCCGCAAAGCTATCCCAAAGGCAGCGAATTGACCCTGGAGATCCGCAGCAGCGGCACCCGCCTGCAAGTCTTGGTGCTTAATGCCCACCTACCCAGCGGGCAAGGCGTCCGCGCGGCAGCGGCACCAGCACCGCAAGGTGGTCCGCCTCCGGCCCCCAGTTCCATCGCGAGCCAAAGCACCGCCAATTCCATTTTGTCGGTTGGTCAATCCTTACAGGCCATTCTCCAAAGCTCACCACCCCACGCAACGGCTGGAAAAGGCACCCCCCTTCCTGGATTCCATACTCCCGGTGCCTCTCTGCCAAACGCTGGTGACAGGCTGAGCCTGCGAGTCTTAGGAATTGGGATACCCAGTACGGTCCTGCAAGGCGACAGCTACGCGACCTCCGGCCAACGGCCCGCATCGCAGGCTCACTTATCTCCTTCTTGGCCTTATGGTGTGCCTGCTGGTGCGGCAACCCCTGGCTCAGGTACTAGTCTTCAGGCTGGTCATGCGCTGGCGCTCCAACTGCAATCCCAGCGTCATTTGGCCGCCACCGCCCTGGGCTCCACCCTGGCGTCTCTTCTAAAGCCCCTTGGGTCACAGGGAACCTCCACTACAGCGTTTCAGCATCCTGTCGCCGGGACCGGCCAACCGACAACGCCCCTCTCGGGCCTGCCAAACGGAACCGTAACACCAGGCAGCGGCACATTGGCAGGTCACTCTTTACTGACCAGTTCAGGAGTCCCCCGCACCTTCACCGCCCAAGTGCTGACCGCCAACGCCCAGGGTCAGCATCTCTTGCACAGCCCCCTTGGCACCCTTTCTCTGGATCTAAAGGGTGCCTTGCCCCTCGGCACGTCCCTGACCCTACAGCTTTTGGAGGCTTCCGCTAATGTGGGTCGCTCTCCCGGCGCGTTCGCCCTATCTTCAGCAGGGGCATCATTCCCAAACTCTTGGCAGACCACCTCCTGGCTGGGCAAATCATGGCCGGCCTTGACTAAACTTTCCCAACTGGCGGCGAGCAGTCATGACACGGCCCTGCCGCCAAACTATGACCCCGCCGTCAACATCCCCAAGACCGGACCTACTTTGACGTCAGGCCTACTATTTTTCCTCTCCGCCCTGAAAGGTCCGGCGATGGCTGCTTGGCTGTCCCCCCATTCTAGCGGACTGTCCAAAGGCGGGCGTACCGACCTCCTGGAGCGCCTGAATGGAGAAATGGCCCGCGCCGCACGCACGCCGGAGGTAGTTGGCGAATGGCGCCTGTTTCCCCTACCCATCCTTCACGAAGGGACACTTCATGGCCTGCGCCTGTTCATTCGCCGTGACGACGGCCAATCGGGTCACCACAAGAAGCCTGGAGGAGACCGGACCACCCGTTTTTTGGTGGAAATGACCTTAGCTCGTTATGGTGACCTCCAGCTCGACGGGTTGGTCCAAAGCAAGCGCTTCGACCTCATTCTTCGCTGCCAATGTCCCCTGCAGAGTCACCAGCGCAAAGCAATAACCGAGATCTTCCACAATACCGCCGGTGCCGCGGGGCTGGGCGGTCGAATTTCTTTTCGGGTGGGCAGCTTTCCTTCCCCCCTCGCCTCCCCGGCCAAAAAAAGCGAGTCCCTTTCCGCCTAAACCACGCCATCTCTAGAATGTCACCTTGACGTTACATAATTTTTACCCCATTATGTAACTTGTAGGTTACATAATGGAGAGATTGATGGCGCGGCATTACGTTTTGATTGGGCGCATTCGTTTTTTGACGATGGCCCTAACTGCTGGGATTTGCCTGATCTACGCCCTTTTGGTCCTGGTCAGCGGCAAGCCCGATCCCATTTCCCCGTGGTGGCCGGGCGCATTCGGCGCCGCTACTGCCATCATCATCTTCCTATCGTTTAGGGTGGCTGGGACTCAGGCCGCGGATATGGCCATGGACGAGCGCTACGTTGTCCAAGACGGACTGGCGCATCGCATCGGCTATTGGAGCGCACTTTTCATGTACCCCCTTTTTGGCGCTCTGATGGCGCTGGATTTGATCCCCTACTACCTTGTTTTCCCGCTGATGGGTTGCCTAACCGCCGCCGCCTATCTGATTCCCCAGGTCATCCTGACCGGGTGGGAGCGGTGATCTTGGACCTGATCAATCATCTCAAAGACCACCGGAAAAAAGCCGGCCTCACCCAAGCCGAACTTGCTGTCAAGGTCGAAGTGTCTCGCAAAACCATCAATACAATAGAAAACAGGGTCTTCGTCCCTTCCACCACGCTAGCCCTAAAACTTGCCGGCGCGCTGGGCGTGTCGGTACACGACCTCTTTGAACTTGAGAAATAAGCTATTTATCCGGCTGCCTAAACCCGAACGCGTGGCGTCGGCCAACGACGAGTGCGCCTCAGCTTGCGCCCGCTGCGCGTCGCCGATGCGTGTCAGCGGCTTGTTCATCCTGCATAAGCTGCTCAAGCCGATCCCGCTTTTTCTTTTCCCGCTTTTCATGGTTACTCACGGCCATCTCATACTTCTTGAGCTCTTGATAGGCATCCGAGACTTCCTCGCGCGCTGCCTCGATGGAAGCTTCCACTTTCTCAATGGTGCCATTGAGTTTGCGCCGGCGCTCCAGCACCACCGCCACGAAAGTGGGATAGGTGGCCATGCCCTCTTCGGATTTTTCCGCGGCGGCGCGCTCTTGATCCAACTGGACGCTCAATTGAGATAGATCGTGATTCAGCTTGTCGTGCAATTGCTCCAGCTCCGCCAACATCTGACGTTTTTCGTCCAGCGTCCAACGGTGCAGGCGTACCAAGTTGTTCAACGATGTCACTGATCAATTCCTTTTCTCTCAAGCTCTTCATGGATGCCGCCATCGGCTGCCGTAACGGACCATTCCATGTCAAGTAACGCAGCCAGGTCCCGGTAACCCTGGTCCAAATCACAATGTTCGTCTTTGTCCTGAGACAAAAAGGCCTCCAGCCGGGGATAATAGTGAATGGCTTCGTCGATCAAAGCATCGCTGCCGGCCTTATAGGCGCCAATCCGAATCAACTCCGCCATGTTCTCGTAGGTGGAAATCAAACTGCGAGCCCGGGCAACCAAGGTCCTTTCTTCGGAGCTGTTGCACGCCGGCATCGTGCGCGAGATCGAGCGTAAAATATTCACCGCCGGGAAGCGGTGCCGCTCGGCGATCTCACGTTCCAGCACGATATGGCCATCCAGAATACCGCGCACCGCATCCGAGATAGGCTCGTTGTGGTCATCGCCTTCTACCAAGACGGTGAAAAGGCCGGTGATGGCGCCCCTGTCGTATCGGGAATCCGTCAAGCCCGGCCCCGCCCGTTCCAGCAACCGCGGCAGCGCGGCAAAAACCGAAGGCGTATAGCCCTTACTGGCCGGCGGCTCCCCCGCGGCC
>JBCCHN010000012.1:0-74159 GCA_039028695.1 Pseudomonadota bacterium | reverse complement strand
TGGCTTTCCGACGCGGCATCCCGCCGGTCACTAAGGGGTTGCTGAAAATCCTCCACCACGTCGGACAAGCGCTCGCAGGCTTGGGCATACGCGGCCTTGGCCGACTGGTCCGGGTTGGGCCAAATGGGAGTCACCACGGTGACCAAATCCTCCACTCGGTCGAAGATGGCTATCACCGTAGGGCGGACAAACATCCCATCGGGAACGCCCAAGTGGTCCGGGTTGCGGTCGGGCAATCTCTCCATTAAACGCACGGTCTCATAGCCCATATAACCAACCAGGCAAGAAGCCATGGGTGGCAGGCCCACCGGCAATTCTATGCGCGATTCTTCGACCAGGGCCTGCAGGCTATTAAGAGCGGCGCCCTCGCAAGGGACAAAGCTGTCGCTATCATATCGTGCATTGCGGTTGATCTCGGCGTTTTCGCCGTGGCAGCGCCAAATCAGGTCGGGCTTTAAGCCCAAGAAAGAGTAACGCCCAATGATGGCGCCGCCCTCTACCGATTCGAACAGAAAGCTGTTGGGGCGATCGCCCGCCAGTTTCATATAGGCCGATACGGGCGTTTCCAAATCGGCGACCAAGGTGGTCCAAACGACTTTGGACTGGCCACCCTCATAGCCCTCGGCAAAATCGGAAAAGGCGGGTGTCACCTGCATGACGGCTCAGTAAGAATGGGCGTAGGGGTTCAGCACCCGGTCGATTGCCGATTGATTGACCTGTACGCCGAACTCGGACCGAAGGGCTGCCATATACTGTTCCAAGTAATCAGCCTGTAGGGCTAAGGTCAGGTTTTCGCGGGTTTGGTCCAATTGAGTTTTCTCTGCCGCCAGGTCCGCAGGGACGATCTCCTTGAGTTGGGCCAATACCTCGCCACCGTCGGTGCTGGCCACGGTGACCGCACCGATCTCGGTCAGGTCAAAGAGTTGACCGGCCAAGGCGTGGGACGGTGTGCGCTGAGGATTGGCTTCATTGCGGGACAGGGGATTGCTGGTCTCGAGCGTCAGACCTTCGGCCTCCGCCAACTCGGCAAATGCCTTCCCTTGAACAAGCTGCTCTAAAAAGGCCTCGGCTTTTTCGCTGGTTAGTCGCGCCCTTTCCACACCCCTCCAAAGGGTTTCGGCTTGTTCGCGAACTTCTTCAAAGGGGCGCTGTTCGGCATCATGAATTTGATCGACTCGAAGAATGAAGTAGCCCCCGTCATCGGTTTCAGTCAGCAGGCTGCTTTCGCCCAAAGGGGTATCCTCGAGGACGCCGACGAAGTTGGCTAGGGGGGGCAGGTTATCCACGGGAAAGCCTTGCTCATCGGTGCCCGTAGAGGTGATGCCGGTTAAGCTCTTGACCGGTATATTCAAGCTATTGGCGGCATCGTCCAAACTGGCACCGCCCGCTAATTCGTCATCGAAATCATTGGCAACTGAGATGATGTCGTCCACGGCCAGGCTCAGGGCAAGGTCGCGCACCAATTGTTCCTTGTTGTCCTCAAAACTGGCTTCGGTGCCGGCTTGAATATCGGTGACGAGTAAAATATGCCAGCCCAAGGGGCTGTTGACCGGGTCGCTTGGACTGTTGGCCGCCAACGCGAACGCCGGACCGCCGATGGCGGGCAGCAGCTCTCGCTGGGTGAGGGTACCCAAGGAAACGGGCGCCGCACCCGTCATCTCCTCTGACACGGTCGCAAAGTCCGCACCGCCGGCTAATTTTTCGGCTGCGGCTTGGGCGTCGGCCTCGTCGCTGAAGACCAGTTGCTCAATGGTCCGCCGTTCCGGTGTGCTGAATTCGTCTTTGCGAGCTTCGAACTCGGCCACGGCATCCTCATCGGATACGGCAATTTGGTCCAAAAGGTTGTCCGGGCGCAGTTGAACCAGGGTGATATCCCGGGTTTCTTCCGTCATGAAGCTGTCGCCGTTTTCCTCATAGAAAGCCTTGAGATCCTCTTCACCGGGCGCTGGCAGATCCCCAACGTTGTCATGGGAGAGGATGACGTAGTCGGCCACCCGCTTTTCACCCTGGTAGCGGTAGATGGCTTCGGCAAGGCTCGAGGGGCTTTGGATGCCGTCGATAACCGCGCGCGAGATTTGCTCGCGCTCAATATCGGTGGATAAAGAATCGATGAATTCCTGCTCACTGAGCCCGACAGTGCGCAAAACCTGATAAAAGCGGTCCCGGCTGAAGTCGCCAAACTGATCGTTAAAGGCGGGTTCAGCCAGAATAGACTGTTGGATCTGCTCCTCGGTGACGGTCATGCCGAAGTTCTGAGCCTGCTGCTCGAACAAGGCCTGTCCCACCATGCGCTCCAGCACCTGTTGAACAATCCCGAACGCCTGGGCCTGTTCGGGCGTCAATGCGGTCCCAAACTGTTGGCTCATGCGGCTGATTTCCGCGTTGAGGGTTCGGGAAAATCGGTGGGATGGGATTTCCACGTCACCGACTGTGGCGACCGCCTGTCCGTGCCCACCTTCGCGGAAAATGTCGCCAATGCCCCAGATGGCAAAGCTCAAAATCAAAAGTCCAAAAAGAATTCCGGTGACGATCTTTACGAGTATTTTTTGGGCTTTCATGGCGCTCAATCTTCTTGGGGCTTAGTGAGGTCGATTAAGGTGAAAATACAACAGTCCTCGGCTCGGTTCCCTTGCCCATCAAAGGCGCGGCATCTTAGGGAGCCGGCACCCAGGGGGCAACCTGGAAAGATAAAGCGGATATAGTGCGCTAACCGCAAGGATTTAATTGTCGCAGGCGCCGGAGTATCAGTCCCCTAACCCCATATGAAAAATTGGGTCTAACTGGTGGTTTTTGGGCGTACAGCGGGCATGACAGAGGTGGGGAGCTGTGGTACCAAAGCCGCCGAATCGCCCGAGCGGGCTGTTCTCCCAAACTTGATCGCCAAAAAAGCGGCCTCTATGCCGCAAATTGAAGAGGATTTGCCATGGCGCGAAAGCTAATTGCCGGCAATTGGAAGATGAATGGGCTTTCTGCCGATGGAACCGCCCTGGCATCGGCTTTGGCGGATCGTCTGGAGGCCGGACCCGCACCCTCTTGTGATCTGTTGGTTTGTCCGCCGGCGCCTCTATTGCCTCTGATCAAACAAGCGATCGGGAGCGCGACAATTGCCGTCGGCGGCCAGGATTGTCATGCCAAGGAATCTGGTGCCCATACGGGGGATCTATCGGCTCGCCTCTTGGCTGATGTGGGCTGTAGCCACGTCATTGTAGGTCATTCCGAGCGTCGCAGCGACCACGGGGAAAGCTCCGCCGATGTAAAGGCTAAGGCCGAGGCGGCCATGGTTGCTGGCCTTGTGCCCATCATTTGCGTGGGCGAGACCGAGGAGGATCGCAATGCCGGACGAGCCTTAACGGTAATCCAAGATCAAATTGAAAGATCCTTACCCGAAGCTGGATCGAATGCGGGCGCCTTCGTTGTGGCCTACGAACCGGTCTGGGCCATTGGAACCGGTAAAACCGCAACCCCTCAAGATGTGGCGGAGGTCCATCGCGCGATCCACACCTTGCTGCAGGCGGGCTTCGGTGAGGCAACCGCGGCAGCGACGAACATTTTGTATGGCGGCTCGGTAAAACCGGACAATGCCGCGGAATTGATGGCGGTAGAGCAAGTGGGCGGGGCCTTGGTGGGGGGCGCCAGCCTCAAAGCCGAAGATTTTTGGGCGATCGCTAGAAGTTGCCCCTAGAAATGTCGGGGCCAAAGGTCTAAATAGCGCCCTTGACCCGGAAAGACTGAAAAAATGATCGATATCGTTCTAATAATTCACGTCCTCATCGCCATCGCCCTAATTGGGGTCGTGCTTTTGCAGCGCAGCGAGGGGGGCGGTCTTGGCATTGGCGGCGGCGGCGGTGGCGGCGCCGGTGGCGGTATGTCCGGTTTTCTAACGGGGCGTGGTACAGCCAATCTCTTGACTCGAACCACGGCGGCTTTGGCAGCCTGCTTCATGGCGACCAGCATCATCCTGTCAATTTTGGCCCGAGGCGGGAGCGAGCCCTCCTCCATCTTAGATACCTTGCCGACGGTGGCGCCGTCAGGGCAATCCCAGCCACTAGAGCCTTCTGCTGATGATGGTGGCGAACCTGCCTCTGACGAGCCTCAAGTTCCCATTCAATAAGGGACCAGGTTGGTTGGCCGGCAAGTTTTTCGTTCGGAAGATTTGCGACTCGGCACTTTCATTGATTTTTGGGGCCTTCGGGCATCGTCGGAAGGTGGGATTCAGTCAGGTATACCAGTCTTTTGTGCAAAAATTGGGCATGATGCCTATTTAGAAAATCGGGGCATTTCCTTGATCTTGGGTCATTATCAAAAAGCTATCGATTGCGGGCTTGCCCCGCTGAACCGTTCGGTCAATAGTGTCCGTCCATGACGCGGTTTATTTTTATCACCGGCGGCGTGGTCTCCTCCCTTGGAAAAGGCCTTTGCTCAGCAGCTTTGGGCGCTTTGTTACAGGCGCGCGGCTATAAGGTGCGTCTGCGTAAGCTCGATCCTTATTTGAACGTGGATCCGGGCACCATGTCGCCCTATCAGCACGGCGAGGTCTATGTGACCGACGACGGCGCCGAAACGGATCTGGACCTAGGTCACTACGAGCGTTTTACGGGTGTCTCTGGCAAACGCAGTGACAATGTGACTACCGGGCAGATCTACTCTAAGGTTTTGGCCAAGGAACGGCGCGGAGACTATCTGGGTGCGACGGTCCAGGTCATTCCCCATGTCACCGATGCCATTAAGGAATTCGTGCGCGCGGATTTGGACGGCGAGGACTTTGTGGTCTGCGAGATCGGCGGCACGGTGGGCGATATTGAGGGGCTACCCTTTTTGGAAGCCATTCGCCAGTTGGGCAACGAACTGGGGCGGCAGCAAAGCCTTTTCCTTCATTGTACCTTGGTTCCCTTCATCCGTGCAGCGGGTGAGCTTAAGACCAAGCCGACCCAGCATTCGGTCAAGGAATTGCAATCCGTCGGCATTAAGCCGGATATCCTGGTCTGCCGATGCGAGCAGCCGATCCCGGCTGACGAGCGGAGGAAAATCGGTCTTTTTTGTAATGTTCCCGAGTCCGCGGTGATCCAGGCGCTGGATGTGGACTCCATCTATGCGGTTCCCCGTGCCTATCACGAGGAAGGCTTGGATAGCGAGGTTTGCCGGCATTTTGAACTGGACCAGGCGCCTGAGCCTGATTTGACCCGGTGGGACCGGGTCATGGCGCCCATTCGCGAGCCTGACGGTCACGTGACCATCGGCGTGGTCGGCAAGTACACAGCCCTGTTGGATGCCTATAAGTCCTTGGCAGAGGCTCTGACCCACGGTGGCATCGCGAACAACGTCAAGGTCAAGGTCTCATGGCTGGATTCGGAAATTTTTGAATCTGACGGGGCGACTCACCAGTTGGAGGGTGTCCACGGTATTCTGGTGCCGGGAGGCTTCGGCGAGCGCGGCACGGAAGGCAAGATTGCAGCGGCGCGATTTGCGCGGGAGCGCAACATTCCCTATTTCGGCATCTGCTTTGGTATGCAAATGGCTGTCATTGAGGCATCCCGCAATCTGGCGGGGATTTCCGGTGCTGGATCCACCGAATTCGGCCATCCCCAGGACGCGGTGGTTGGGCTCATGACCGAGTGGACCCGGGGCAATGAGGTGGAGCGCCGAGACAGGGATTCGGATTTGGGCGGCTCTATGCGTTTGGGTGCCTACCGCTGTGCACTGGGTGAAAACAGCAAGGTCCGCGAGGTCTATGGCGGGATGTCGGAGATCAGCGAGCGGCACCGTCATCGCTTTGAGGTGAATATCAACTACAAGGGCGCCCTTGAGGCCGCGGGCTTGAGGTTTTCCGGTTTATCGCCCGATGGGGAGCTGCCGGAAATCGTTGAACTGCCGGACCATCCCTGGTTTATCGGGGTTCAATTCCATCCAGAGCTAAAATCCCGCCCCTTTGAGCCTCATCCTTTGTTCACCTCCTTTGTGGAAGCGGCAGTTCAACAGTCAAGACTAGTATAATAGCTATATTGGTCAACAGCCTGAAAGGTTTTCTTATGACGGAAGTTGACATTGGCTCTTTGACCCTCGCCAATGATCGCCCTTTTGTCCTGATTGCCGGACCCTGTGCCCTGGAAAGCCGGAGCCATGCTTTGGAGATGGGGCAGGCCCTCTCGGAAATCTGTGCCAACAACGGCATCGGCTTGATCTATAAGTCCTCTTTCGACAAGGCCAATCGGACCAGCGGCGGGGCCAATCGTGGCTTGGGCTTGGACAAGGCGCTGCCGATCTTGGCCGAGGTCCGGGAAACCTATGGCTGCCCGGTCCTAACCGATGTCCACGAGCCGGGGCAGTGCGCCCCAACGGGCGAAGCGGTTGATGTTTTACAGATCCCCGCCTTTTTGTGCCGCCAGACGGATCTTTTGCTGGCCGCTGCCGCGACCGGGCGCGCCATAAATGTCAAAAAAGGCCAGTTTTTGGCGCCGTGGGACATGCAGCACGTGGTCAGGAAGATCCGTGAAGCGGGAAACGAAAACACCTTGGTATGCGAGCGCGGTGCGTCGTTTGGGTACAACACCTTGGTGTCCGATATGCGGTCCCTGCCGATTATGGCGGCACAAACCGGGTGCCCGGTCGTTTTTGACGCGACCCATTCGACCCAACAACCTGGCGGACAGGGTGGTCGCTCTGGTGGGCAGAGACAATTTGGTCCAGTCCTTGCCCGGGCGGCTGTGTCCGTTGGTGTGGCAGCCGTCTTCATGGAGACCCATCAAGATCCGGATTCTGCGCCATCGGATGGCCCAAATATGATTTACCTGAAAGACATGCCGGATATTATTGCCACTTTGGTGGAGTTCGACTCGCTTGCCAAGCGACGGCCCGTTGATCTCTCCACGATTTAGTATTTTCGGGCCGTTCGGCCGATACATTCCCCACACTTTAGGAAAGAGGTTTCCTTCTCATGACCGCCATTGTCGATATAAAAGCCCGTGAAATTTTGGACTCCCGCGGAAACCCGACCGTCGAGGTGGATGTGATCCTCGAGACCGGTGCGCAGGGTCGCGCAGCAGTGCCCTCCGGGGCCTCAACGGGGGTGCACGAGGCCGTTGAGCTGCGCGACGGTGATGCGTCCCGTTACCGGGGTAAAGGGGTGTTAAAGGCGCTTGAATCGGTCAATCACGAGATTTTCGACGTCCTTTCCGGGCTAGAGGCCGAGGACCAAGTAAAATTGGATCGGAAGATGTGCGACCTGGACGGGACGGAGAATAAATCCCGCCTTGGGGCTAACGCCATTTTGGGGGTGTCCCTGGCGATCGCCAAAGCCGCTGCTGAGGAGGCCGGATTGCCTCTCTACCGCTATGTGGGAGGCGCCTATGCTCGAACCCTTCCGGTTCCCATGATGAACATCATCAATGGGGGCGCCCACGCGGATAACCCCATCGATATTCAAGAGTTCATGGTCATGCCGGTTGGCGCCGCCTCTATCGCGGAGGCCGTGCGCATGGGGGCCGAGGTTTTTCACTGCCTAAAAGACGCGCTGAAGGCGGAGGGCCACAATACCAACGTGGGGGATGAGGGAGGATTTGCCCCTTCATTAGCATCCACGGAAGAGGCCTTGACCTTTATTGCCCAGGCCACCGGGGCGGCGGGCTATGAACTGGGCAAGGATGTTGTCTTTGCGTTGGATTGCGCGTCCAGTGAGTACTTTAAGGACGGTCGCTATGAGCTTGCTGGCGAAGGAAAATCTTTAACCGGCGAGGAAAATGCCGCCTACCTTGCGGATCTTTGCGATCGTTTCCCCATTGTATCCATTGAAGATGGCATGGCCGAGGACGATTGGGCCGGTTGGGCCGCCTTGACCCGGGCCGTCGGGGACCGGGTTCAGCTGGTGGGCGATGATCTTTTTGTCACCAACTCGGCCCGCCTGGCCGAGGGCATCCATCAGGGTGTAGCCAACTCCATCCTGGTAAAGGTCAATCAAATCGGCACCTTAAGCGAAACTCTGGCGGCTGTGGACATGGCCCATCGGTCGGCCTACACGGCGGTGATGTCCCATCGCTCCGGCGAGACTGAGGACGCCACGATTGCCGATCTAGCGGTGGCCACCAACTGTGGTCAGATCAAAACCGGCTCGCTTTCCCGGTCAGACCGCTTGGCTAAGTATAATCAGCTAATTCGCATTGAAGAGGATCTGGGAAGTGCCGCTCATTACGCTGGAACGAATGTTCTCAAAGGCCGCCGGTAGGTCCTTGGATTCCCTTTGTTAACCACCAGATTTCGTGTCGCAGTGAGGAGGCATGGTATCACATCTTGTGCCTTCCCGAGTCGTTTTTCACTTGAGATCAAAAGAAGATCAAAGAGGGAACATGACTCTTATCTCAATGAAAAAGGGAATCACTTTGGATTCCTTTGCTTTTTGAGGTTGACGCGAGGAATCCCAATGTGATTCCATCCGGTTATGAGCGCAATCCCTCATTTAAAAAATCGGCTTCGCCAAGCCTTGCCACAGGTCACCGCGGCTGTGTTGGTTGGCTATTTTCTCTTTCACGCGGTCCAGGGGGATCGGGGGGTCAATGCATGGCTTACCCTTAAGTCCGAGCTCGAGAAAGCTGAGGCGCTGCAAAGTCAACTTGCGGGGCAACGTGGAGACCTTGAAAAACGCGTGGCGCTTTTAAAGCCCGATCATTTGGACGCGGATCTCTTGGAGGAGCGCGCGCGACTGCTCCTCAACTACGGCGCGTCCGACGACTACATCCTCTTGTTTAAAAAAACCGATCCGTCTAACTGATCTTCAATCGGTGAAAATTTTTTATTTGAATGTTTAACTAATATCGAGTTAATAATAAAAAAAGGGTTATTTTTCAAATAATTAGCTTTCTTGAGTTTTTTACCGCATTTCGTTATGTTACTGGATAATAAAGGGCCTTTTTAGGGTGACGAGCCCAAGCAAAATCTAAGTTTCACAAAATAATTTTGATACCACAAAAAAGAGGTATGCGATGGCTACCAAGAGCTCCGGCGAGAAGCGATCTGCCGGAAAAAGAGCTGTGGGGAAAAGGGGGAGCTCGGCTGTCGATGAGCTTCACGCGACCAGTGAGCAGCTGCTGTCCTATTACCGTGAAATGCTTCTTATCCGGCGCTTTGAGGAAAAAGCCGGCCAGCTCTATGGCATGGGGCTGATTGGCGGGTTTTGCCACCTTTATATCGGGCAAGAAGCCGTCGTGGTGGGCATGCAAGCGGCGATCACCGACGCGGATTCCCAGGTTACATCGTACCGAGATCATGGCCATATGCTGGCTTGCGGGATGGATCCCAAGGGCGTGATGGCCGAATTAACGGGGCGTGCCGGCGGATATTCAAAGGGCAAGGGCGGCTCCATGCATATGTTCAGCCACAAGGAGAAATTCTACGGTGGGCATGGCATTGTCGGCGCGCAAGTGCCGATCGGAACCGGTGTGGCCTTTGCTCACAAGTACCTGGACGAAAAGGCTGTAACCTTGGCCTATCTGGGGGACGGAGCGCTTAACCAAGGGCAGGTTTACGAGTCCTTCAACATGGCCGCCTTGTGGAAGCTGCCGGTGATCTATGTCATTGAAAACAACAAATATGGCATGGGAACCAGTATCGAGCGTTCGTCCGCGAAAAGCACCGAATTGTATCACCGAGGCCAAGCCTATGGGATCCCGGGTGCCCAGGTCGATGGCATGGATGTGCTCGAAGTTCGCAAGGCCGGCGAAAAGTCCGTGGCGCATGCTCGTTCCGGCAAGGGCCCCTTTATTTTGGAGATGTTGACCTACCGCTATCGAGGTCACTCCATGTCGGATCCGGCCAAATACCGCGCCCGCGAAGAGGTGCAAAAGGTCAAGCAAGAGCGCGATCCCATCGAGCGGCTACGCGGCATTATGATCGAGCGCGGCGTGATGGACGAGGAGCACCTCAAGGGTATCGACAAAGAAGTTAAGGGGATCGTCTCCGAGGCAGCCACCTTCGCACAAGAGTCGCCGGAGCCCGATCCGTCCGAGCTTTTCACGGATGTCAACCTGGCCGCGGAATGACTTTGTGACGACTTCACGATGACCTTTAAGATACCCGACCGAGGCAGGACCGTTACGCCGAGATGCCGGGTCGCGGGTTAAAAAAGATAGGGAGAAATTTATGCCGATCGATGTTCTCATGCCGGCTCTTTCGCCGACCATGACCGAGGGCAATCTGGCCAAGTGGCACGTCAAGGAAGGGGATAGTGTTTCCTCGGGCGATGTCATCGCTGAAATCGAAACGGACAAGGCTACGATGGAGGTGGAAGCGGTCGACGAGGGGACTGTGGGTCAGCTTCTTGTGGCCGAGGGGACCGAGGGGGTGGCCGTGAATTCGGTCATCGCCCGCCTGTTGGAAGACGGGGAAGACGCTTCGGCCCTAACGGCTGCTCCTGTTGCCGCAGCTCAAAACGGTGCGGCGGCGGCTGCCGAAACGGCGCCTAGTCTGGGAGCATCGCCTGCCGCTCCGCCGGCTGCCGCTCCAGCGGCTGCGCTTGTCGCTGTAGCGGCTCCCGTCGCAGAGGCGGAATGGGACGGTCCCACGGAAACCACAACCGTTCGCGAAGCGCTGCGGGATGCCATGGCCGAGGAGATGCGCAGGGATGAGCGGGTCTTTCTAATGGGAGAGGAAGTGGCCCAGTATCAGGGTGCTTATAAAGTCAGCCAGGGCCTGCTGGATGAGTTCGGCGCCAAGCGGGTCGTGGACACCCCGATCACCGAGCATGGCTTTACCGGCTTGGGCGTCGGCGCGGCCATGTACGGCCTGAGGCCCATCGTGGAGTTCATGACCTTTAACTTCGCCATGCAGGCCATTGATCACATCATCAATTCGGCCGCCAAGACCCTTTACATGTCAGGCGGGCAGATTTCCTCGCCCATCGTTTTTCGGGGAGCCAATGGCGCAGCGGCAAGGGTCGCGGCCCAACACTCGCAGTGTTATGCGAGTTGGTACGCCCATGTTCCGGGCCTAAAGGTGGTGGCGCCCTATTCTGCGGCCGATGCCAAAGGCCTCTTGAAGTCGGCGATCCGCGAACCCAATCCGGTGGTCTTCCTGGAAAACGAGATTCTTTATGGGCAGTCCTTCGAGGTTCCCAAATCGGATGATTGGCTGGTGCCCATCGGCAAGGCCAAGGTGGTTCGGCCCGGCACCGATGTGACGATCGCGGCCTTTTCCATCATGGTGGGCAAGGCGCTGGAAGCCGCCGATGTTCTTGCGGCAGAAGGCATTTCCGCTGAAGTGGTGGATCTCAGGAGCCTGAGGCCCTTCGATGCGCAGACAGTCGTTGCCTCTGTACAAAAGACCAATCGCCTGGTGACCTGCGAGGAGGGTTGGGGCTTTTCCGGCATCGGTTCGGAATTGGCTGCCATCATGATGGAGCAGGCCTTCGACTGGCTTGATGCACCGGTGAAGCGGGTCTGCGGCGTCGACGTGCCCATGCCCTATGCCGCCAATTTGGAGCAGCTTGCCTTGCCTCAGGCTCACGACATTGTCGCCGGGGCCAAAGAAGTTTGTTATCGCAATTGATCAGTGGGGAATAGCGGATGTCGATCAACATTTTGATGCCGGCCCTGTCCCCGACCATGACCGAGGGCAATCTGGCCAAGTGGCACGTGAAAGAAGGGGATAACGTCTCCTCAGGCGATGTTATCGCCGAAATCGAGACCGATAAGGCCACCATGGAAGTGGAGGCCGTCGACGAAGGAACCGTCGGTAAACTTCTGATCGCCGAAGGCACCGAAGGGGTCGCGGTCAATAGCGTCATCGCGATTTTGTTGGAAGAGGGCGAGGACGCCGCTGATATGGACACGGCGCCCGCGGCACCGCCGCCAGCGGCGGCTGAACCTCAGCCCAGCGCGCCGGCGGCAAGTGCTCCGGCACCGTCAGCACCGACACCCGCAGCGCCTACGGTAGCGCCAGCTTCCAGCGGTACAGGGCGGGTTTTTGCCAGCCCCTTGGCGCGACGCCTGGCCAAAGACGCAGGTTTGGATATTGCCGCCATTGCCGGTACCGGTCCCCATGGCCGTGTCGTCAAGGCGGACGTGGAAGCCGCTGTTGCTTCGGGCTCGGCTCAGGCCGCAGGAGCGCCTCAGGCCGCAGTCGCAGCACCGGCCGCTTCGCTGGCCCCCGCGACCAGCGCCGCAGCGTCGGGTCCTGGTGCGAAGGAAATGGCGGACCTCTTGGGAATGTCCTACCGACAAGAGCCTTTGAGCGCCATGCGCAAGGTGATCGCCAGCCGCTTGAGCGAATCCAAACAAACGGTACCCCATTTCTATCTGACCATCGACTGTGAATTGGATGCCCTCTTGGGCGTTCGCAAGGAGCTGAACAGCCGCAGCGATGCTTATAAGATTTCGGTCAATGACTTTGTTATCCGGGCCGCGGCTTTGGCGCTCAAGAAAGTGCCGGCGGCCAATGCCTCTTTCGATCCAGGTGGCATGCTCTTTTACGATCATGCGGATGTTTCGGTGGCTGTGGCCACCCCGTCCGGTCTGATTACGCCGATTATCAAGGCCGCGGAGAACAAGGGTCTGGCAACCATCTCCGGGGAGATGAAGGATCTGGCGACGCGGGCCCGCGATGGCAAATTAGCGCCTGAAGAATATCAGGGCGGCACCTTTTCCGTATCCAACCTGGGTATGTTCGGGGTGAAGGATTTCGCCGCTATCATCAATCCGCCCCAGGGCTGTATCCTGGCGGTTGGCGCCGGGGAATCCCGACCAGTGGTTAAGGAGGGTGCTTTGGCCGTCGCCACGGTTATGTCCTGCACCTTATCGGTAGATCACCGGGTGGTTGACGGGGCCGTCGGAGCCGAATTCCTGGCGGCGTTCAAAAAGCTGATCGAAGATCCGCTGACAATGTTGCTTTAAGGGGACACTCGATGGCGGAGACAAATTTTGATCTGGTGGTAATCGGCGCTGGGCCTGGTGGCTATGTAACCGCGATCCGGGCGGCTCAATTGAAGATGAAGGTCGCCATTGTTGAGGAAAAACACCTGGGTGGCATCTGTCTAAACTGGGGCTGTATTCCCACCAAGGCGCTGCTGCGATCAGCGGAAATTTACCACTACATGGAGCACGCCGGCGACTATGGGCTCAGTGCTGAAAAGGTCAGCTTTGACCTCTCCAAGGTGGTGGCCCGTTCGCGCAAGGTGTCCAAACGCCTGAACGGCGGGGTAGGGCATCTGCTGAAAAAGAACAAGGTCACGGTTTTTGATGGCCGAGCGCGCCTCGCCGGTCCGGGTAAGGTAAGTGTCACCAAGGATGGGGCCACTGTCGCCGACCTGACCGCCAAGCACATCATTCTGGCCACCGGCGCGCGGGCCCGCTCCCTGCCGGGGCTGGAGCCGGACGGCAAGTTGGTGTGGACTTATATGGAAGCTCTGGTACCCGAGACCATGCCCAAACGGCTCTTGGTGATCGGGTCGGGCGCCATCGGCATCGAGTTCGCGAGTTTCTTCCGCACCATGGGGTCTGAGGTGACGGTGGTTGAGATCCTGCCGCAGATCCTGCCTGTGGAGGATGAGGAGATCGCCGGCTTGGCGCGCAAGCAATTCGAAAAGCATGGCATGAAAATCCTGACCGGAGCCAAGGTAGCGGGTTTGAAGAAATCCGCCAGCGAGGTTACCGTTTCAGTTGAGGACGCAAAGGGCAAGACGACGGAAATCACAGTGGATCGGGTGATCTCCGCTGTTGGGGTGGTAGGCAACATTGAAGATCTGGGGCTTGAGACCACCAAGGTCAAAACCGACCGGGGCTGCATCGTTGTCGATGAGTTCTCGCGCACCGGCGAACCAGGGATTTATGCCATCGGCGACGTGGCCGGGCCGCCTATGCTCGCCCATAAGGCCGAGCACGAAGGAGTGATCTGTATCGAAAAGATCAACGGCATGCAGGCTCATCCCATGAAAAAGGGGCAGATCCCCGGCTGTACCTATTGCCAGCCTCAGGTGGCCTCGGTCGGCCTGACCGAGAGAAAGGCGATCGAGGCGGGCCGCAAGGTGCGGGTTGGGCGCTTTCCCTTTGTGGGCAATGGCAAGGCAATCGCCCTGGGGGAGCCGGACGGTTTGATCAAGACGGTCTTTGATGCCGGGACCGGTGAGCTTTTGGGCGCGCACATGGTTGGCGCCGAGGTGACCGAACTCATTCAGGGTTTTGTCGTCGCCATGGGACTCGAGACTACCGAAGAAGAGCTGATGCACACAGTCTTCCCCCATCCCACTTTGTCGGAGATGATGCACGAGTCAGTGCTTGACGCTTACGACCGGGTCATCCATTTCTAAAGCCATGGAAACCAACGTCACGGAAAATCGCCCGCGCCACCCGGAAAAGGCTCACCGGCCCGACAACGAGGTTAAGCGCAAGCCGAAGTGGATCCGGGTTAAGGCGCCGGTTTCTCCGACCTATCATGAGACCCGCAAGCTGGTGCGTGAGCATGGCCTGCATACGGTTTGTGAAGAGGCGGCTTGCCCGAATATCGGCGAGTGCTGGGCAAAAAAGCATGCCACCATGATGATCATGGGCGGGATCTGCACTCGGGCTTGCAGTTTTTGCAATGTAGCAACAGGCAAACCTGGCGCTCTTAACCCTTTTGAGGCGACCAATGTGGCGGCAGCTGTGGCCAAGCTGGGGCTGGCTCACGTTGTTATCACCTCGGTGGACCGGGACGACCTTGCCGATGGCGGGGCCGCGCATTTCGCTTCTGTGATCCAGGCTATTCGAGAGCGTACGCCGGAGACCACCATTGAAATTCTGACCCCTGATTTCCTGCGCAAGGAAGGGGCATTGGAAGTCGTGGTGGATGCCAAGCCCGATGTTTTTAATCACAACTTGGAAACCGTTCCGCGTCTTTATGGACAAGTGCGGCCGGGCGCGCGTTACTTCCATAGCCTGCGCCTTTTGGACGATGTGAAGCGACAGGATCCGTCCATGTTCACCAAATCGGGAATTATGGTGGGCTTAGGGGAAAGCAAGGAAGAGGTCTTGCAGGTGATGGACGACATGCGCTCGGCTCAGGTGGACTTTCTGACCATCGGGCAGTATTTGCAGCCGACGCCAAAGCATCATGCGGTGGACCGCTTTGTGGCGCCTGAAGAATTCGAGCAATATGAGACCATGGCCCGGGGTAAGGGTTTCTTATTGGTCTCGGCTTCCCCCCTGACGCGCTCATCCTATCACGCGGATGCGGATTTTGTGCGGTTAAGAGCGGCGCGGGAAGCAAAGCTCGCCGCCCGTTCGTAAAAGACGCGGCAGTCGCTCATGCCCACCCATGCGGAACGGCGGGTTTTACCTTACGAGCCCGATCAGCTTTTTGACTTGGTCGCGGCGGTCGAGCGCTATCCCGAGTTTTTGCCCTGGTGCATGGGGGCTCGTATTCGCGAACGCAGCGAAACTATGATCGTAGCGGACCTGATGATCGGCTTTAAGATGTTCCGCGAACGATTTACCAGTCGGGTGACCTTAGATCGGCCCAACTACCGCATTGACGTGGAATATTGCGATGGGCCTTTTAAGTATCTGAACAATCACTGGATCTTTGAGGCTCATCCGGACGGCTGCAACTTGGATTTTTTCGTGGATTTTGAGTTCCGATCCCGGCTTATCCAGAAAGTCATAGAGACGCTTTTTGAAGAGGCGGTAAGACGTATGGTCTCTGCCTTTGAAGCGCGGGCGCGTGTGCTCTATGATCGGCCAGGCACGCGCGCTAAGCCTGACCGGGTAGCACGCCAGCCATCAGAAACTTGAATATGAGGCTGAGCTGAATGGCGTTGAAAATGCCATGCACGATGATGGGCGGCCATAAAGATCCGCTGTGATGTGCAATCGCGGCTAGGAACATGCCGAATACAGTAAAGGCGGGGATATAAGCAGGCATGCCGTGAACGGCGGCAAAAAGCAGGCCGCTGATGAAAATACCAGCCGACAGATTGTAGCGGTCCCGTAGCCAGGGAAAAAGTATGCCGCGAAAGGCGAGTTCTTCGGCAATCGGAACCAAAACCGCGGTAACGGCGATTACGGAAATCGCCGAGAACCATGTTGGAGGCAGCTGCTGAAAGATCTCCATCTGGGGGTTTTCGGGCGATTCCGGCAAAAACTCTTGGGTGACCAATAGGAAGATGGTCATCAGCGGAACAGATAAAACGCCAAAAATAATCGATCTTTGCATCCATCCCGGTCCCATGGGCCGCAAACCAAGGTCTGCCCAGGTCAGGTCGTACTTGCGCCGGATGACCCAATCGATGGCTCCCAATAGGATCAGGCTCTGGCCGATAAAGACGAATAGTAAGGAATAGAGGAACCGGCTTGGATCCAATTGATCCACTGGGCTTTGGGGTATAACGATGCCCTCAATCAGCGGCGGCAAGAAGCGCAACGCCAGCAGATTGATGATTAGCACCAGCAAAAGGTCGCCCAAATCGATGGGAAGAGATCTTAAACCGGGCGGGGGACCTGAAGAAGGGGCGGGGGGCGGATTGGACGGGGTTAAGGACACGGGCGCACCTGCTCTTCCAGTAGGGCCAAGCCGGCCTCAAGAGCGGCGCTGCGAATAGCCTGGCGATCCCCCTGAAAAAAGTATCGGTGGCTTTTGGCCGCTTGCCCGCGACGGCACAGGCCCAAGTAAACCAACCCGACCGGTTTTTCGGTCGAGCCACCGCCGGGCCCGGCGATACCGGTCACGGAGAGGGCCACCTGGGCCAGAGAGTGATGGAGCGCGCCAGCCGCCATGGCCTCGGCGACCTGGGCGCTCACGGCCCCTTGTTCGGTGATGGTCTCCATGGGCACGCCGAGGCAGTGGTTCTTGGCTTCGTTGGAGTAGGTCACGAAACCGCGCTCAAAAACATCCGAGGACCCGGCGATTTCCGTAAGGCAGGCGGCGATCAGACCCCCGGTGCAGGATTCGGCCGTGGCGATGGTCAGGCCCTTCGCGCGATAGGCCGCTAAAAGGGCCGTGGCCCGCTGCACTCGTTCATTCGACGTCATCAAAATGATCCCACCAGGTAGACGGCCAAGATACAGACGATGGCAGCGTAAAGACCCGCCACCATGTCATCGACCATGATCCCCAAGCCGCCGCTAAGCCGCTGGTCGGCCCATTTGGCGGGCCAGATCTTGGTAATATCAAAAAAGCGGAACGCCAGAAAGGCGAGGGGATAATATTCCAATGACAACGCAACGGGCAGGAGCGCCAGCCATTGCCCCGCCACCTCGTCAATGACCACCTCGCCGGGGTCCTTGAGATTCATGCGTTCGGCATAGACGCCTCCCGCCCATATGCCAATGACAAAAGCCAGCAAGGCCGCCGCGAGGAGGAGTTGCCAACCGCCGATCCAGGCGATGGCATAGGCAAAAGGCAAGGCGCCCAGGGATCCCCAGGTGCCGGGCGCCTTGGGCAAGAGGCCGCTGCCGAACCAGGTGGCGATCAGCGAGATCGGGTGAAAGGGGGAGAGTTTGCCGGAGGCCACGGGCGCTAGACTTTTTCGGCGGCCGCAGCCGGATGCAGAGCAAGGGTGACGATAGCCTGGGCGGCGATGCCCTCACGCCGACCGGTGAATCCCAGGCCCTCGGTGGTGGTGGCTTTGACCGAGACGCGGCTTTGCCCGATTTCGAGGATTTGGGCAATTCGCTCGGTCATTTTCTGGCGGTGCGGGCCGATTTTGGGCCGCTCGCAGATGAGAGTGACATCCAGATTGACAATGCGTGCCTTGGCCTCCTGGGCGAGTGCGGCCGCATGGCTCAAAAACTGAGCCGAATCCGCGCCGGCCCACTTGGGGTCGCTTGGGGGAAAATGCTGGCCAATGTCGCCGGCACCCAATGCCCCCAAAAGAGCATCCGTAAGGGCGTGTAAGCCTACGTCCGCGTCGGAATGGCCCTTGAGCTTTTGGGAATGGGGCAGGGTGACGCCACAGAGGGTGATCGCATCGCCTGGCTCGAAACGGTGCACGTCGAAGCCTTGGCCGGTGCGGATTTCTTCAGCTTGGCGGTCATCCAGAAAGCTCTCGGCAATCTTAAGGTCGCTGGGGTCGGTGATTTTGATGTTTTCCATGTTCCCCTCGATCAGGGTGACGGTCAGGCCATTGGCGGTGGCGATGGCGGCATCGTCGGTGAAGTCATCCCGGTTTCGGTATTCGTGATGGGCTTTGATAATCGAATTGAAATGAAAGCCCTGGGGGGTCTGGGCGCGCCAAAGGCCATCACGGGAGACCGACTCGGCGATATTGCCGCTTGCCTCAAGCTTCAAGCTGTCGTGAACCGGCAGGGCGGCGATGGCGCCGGGGCTAGTTGCGAGGGCGTCAATGACCCGATCGATGGTCGGACAATCCACTAGGGGCCGAGCACCGTCATGGATTAAGACAAAATCCGGTTGAGCAGCGGCAAGGCCTTCCAGTCCCAACCTGACAGACTCCTGACGGCTGGCACCACCTAGGACAGGCGGGGCAAGGTCCAGGCCTTGGGTGGCCGCTTCATAAAAGTCACGGTCCTGCGGGTGAATGGCGACGCATACCCGGCTGATCATCGGATGTGTCAAAAAGCGAGTAACCGTGCGCCGAAGCACAGGGACCCCGCCCAAGGTCGCATATTGCTTGGGTAAAGCCTTGCCAAAACGGCTACCCCGTCCGGCGGCAACGATAAGGGCGGCGATTTGAGGCACCTTGGAGATTTTTCGTTCCTTTTTTGGTTGGCAAGGGATGCCAATGGCTTCCTTTTGCTTGCTGAGCATATTCTCAGGCGCGAGGTTAGTGCGCTCTGTTGCCGGGGCCAAGGGCGATGTATAAGGCGCCATGATGCAAAGCCTGTTTTTGTCCCTATCGGCACTGATGGCCATGATCCCAATGGCGCTCTTAGCAATCCGTCGCCGGCTGGACCGCTCCGACGAGCTGTTCTGGGCGGTGCTCGCCGTGGCTATTCTGGGGCCCGCGACCTACTGCTCGGTCATCCTAAGCGGCAATTGGTCGGCCGGATTCGCCGCTGCCCTGTGGCTTTCGATAGCGACGACCCTTGCGTTTTTCGCCGCCCTAGTGATCTGGAAGCCCTGGGCCGTGCGTTTGACAGTGCTCTTGGTGCCCTATCTCTTCGTTCTTGCACTCTTGGCGCTTTTTTTCAGTACGGAGGCTCCAAGAGATCAGAATACCGCTAGATTGGGGGCCTGGCTCGTGGTCCATATTATTCTATCGGTCGTCTCTTATGCCTTGGTGACCCTGGCAGCGGTGGCAGGCGGCGCGGTTTTTTGGCAGGAACGGGCCTTGAAGGCCAAGCGCCAAGACGCTTTGACGTCGCGCCTACCGGCCATGGCGCAAGCCGAAAGTATGCAAGTCAAGCTGCTGCTCTGCGCCGAGGGCGTGCTCGGACTCAGCATCGCTAGTGGCATGGCGCAGCTCTACCAGAGCCAGGCGCACCTTATTTCCCTGGATCACAAGACCCTGCTCGCCATTATGGCCTTCGCCGTCATTGGAGTGCTGTTGGTGTTGCACCACAATAGCGGCTTGCGCGGCCGCCGGGCGGCACGCCTGGTTTTGCTGGGCTATCTCCTCCTGTCCCTAGCCTATCCAGGGGTCAAGTTCGTGACCGATGTCCTTTTAGGACACAACTAAGAGCGCATTACTATTTGTGATCTTAGCTTAAATCTTCTTGGATAAGGGCTTGGAAAAGCGTATGAATGCCCAGCTTTTGCGCACAAAATTTCTTGCCTATTGTTTGAGCAGGTAACATGAGCATTCGCCTCGGTTCGGTAAAAATAGAGGATCCTGTCATTCTGGCCCCCATGTCCGGGGTCACGGACCAGCCCTATCGGCGGGTCGTGAAGGCCTGTGGGGCGGGGCTGGTGGTCTCGGAAATGATTGCCAGTCAGGCGATGGTTCGTCTGGCCAAGGAGAGCTTGAAGGAATGCCGCAAGGTTATGACATCGCGACGGGACGAGCCCGATCTGGCCGTTCAATTGGCCGGTTGCGATCCGCAGATCATGGCTGAGGCGGCCAAGATCAACGAGGACCGGGGCGCCGCCATTATCGACATTAACTTCGGCTGTCCGGCCAAAAAGGTGGTCAATAAATACGCCGGCTCGGCCATCATGCAGGATGAGACACTGGCCGGGCAGATCATGGAGGCCACAGTCAAGGCGGTATCGCTGCCCGTCACGGTCAAGATGCGCAGCGGCTGGAGCCAGGAACACAAGAATGCACCCCGGATCGCCAAGATTGCCCAGGATTGCGGCATTCAAATGATCACGGTTCACGGACGAACCCGCTGCCAGAAATATAAGGGCCAGGCGGACTGGGCCTTCATCCGCAAGGTCAAGGAAGCCGTAGATTTGCCGGTTATCGTCAACGGGGACATCGTCTCAGCAAACGATGTTATCAAGGCCATGACGGAGTCTGGGGCAGACGGGGTGATGATCGGACGTGGAGCCTATGGGCGGCCTTGGTTTTTGCGTCAGATGATGGCGCTGCTGCGCACTGGCGAGGCTAGTGTGGAGCCATCGATTTCTGAAAAATATGAAATAATAACAAAACACTATGAATCGATTTTGACTCACTTTGGAAAGCAATCAGGGGTGCGAATTGCCCGTAAGCACCTGGGCTGGTATGTGCACTCCTTGCCGGGTGCAGCGAAGTTTCGTGCGGCGGTCAATCAAGAGGAAGACCCCGATAAGGTCTTCCTGGCTTTAGACCACTATTTCAAGCCGTTGGTCGACCAGAGGGCGGCATGACCTCGGTTTCCCATTCTTCTCAGGAGGCCCCGTTAAGCGGGGTGGCTTCGGACTCGACCTTATTGGCGTCGCTCTTCAACGCCTTGCCACAGGCGGTGCTAGCGGTCGATGGTGAAAACCGGGTGATCTTCGCCAATCAGGCAGCCGAGCTCTTTTTCCAGTCGTCTTTGACGTTACGCAACGGATCCGCCCTGAGCGACCATCTACCCAAAGATAGTGCCATCTTTTCCCTTATCCACCAGGCCCGGGAGCGGCGCCAATCGATTCGCGAGCATCAGGTGATTTTGGAAACGCCCAAGATCGGCTTGCAGGAGGTATCCATCGATGCGGCGCCTTTGGACGCGCCAGCAGCCGGGGAAGGTTTGCCGTTGGAACAGAGCAGCGCGGTTGTCCTGGCCTTTCGTCAGGGCAGCATTGCACGGCGCATTGATCAGCAGCTGGTTCACCGAAATGCGGCCCGATCCGTATCGGCCATGGCCGCTCTTTTAGCCCACGAAGTCAAAAACCCATTGAGCGGTATTCGTGGGGCGGCTCAGCTCTTGGAAAGGGATTGTCCGGCGGGTAGCAGAGATCTCACCCGGCTCATCTGCGATGAGGCGGACCGAATCGTGGCTCTGCTGGACGATATGGAGATGTTTTCCGACGCCCGGCCCTTGGCCCGGGATGGGGTCAATATCCATGAGGTCTTGGACGACGTTGCGCGCTTGCTAGCGGCCGGTGCCGGGGAAGGCATTCGCTTTGTGAAGCTCTATGATCCCTCATTGCCGCTGGTCCATGGTCACCGGGACTTGCTGATACAGGCTTTTTTGAATCTTATGAAAAATGCCGTGGAGGCTTTATCGGGCGAGGGTGAAATTTTGCTGACCACCCAGTATTTGCAGGGCTATCGCCTCGCCGTGAATGGTGCTCAGCCGGGCCAGGAGTTGCCGCTCATGGTGTCGGTAAAGGACAATGGGCCCGGCATATCCGAGTCTCTGCGAGACCACCTATTCGACCCCTTTATTACCTCAAAGACCAAAGGCAAGGGGCTCGGCTTGGCCTTGGTGGCGAAGGTGGTGGGCGACCATGGCGGTGTGATCGAATTTGAAAGTCAGCCGGGCCAGACGGAATTTCGAGTCCAGTTGCCCATGGTGCCCCGGGGTTTGCAATCATCATCAGCTGATGTGGGGGAAGCTGTCTGATGGCGACGATTCTCATTGCCGACGATGATCGCGCCATTCGCCTAGTCTTATCTCAGGCCTTGATTCGCGAGGGCCACGATGTGCAGTCCACCGAACATGCCGCCACCTTGTGGCAGTGGGTCAAGGACGGTCGCGGCGATGTGGTGATCACCGACGTGGTGATGCCCGATGAGAACGGCTTGGAATTGGTGCCGCGCATCAAGAAACTCCGTCCGACGCTGAAGGTTGTTGTGATGTCGGCCCAAAACACCTTGCTGACCGCGGTTCGAGCGACGGAAAGGGGTGCTTTTGAATACTTGCCGAAGCCTTTCGACCTGCGCGAAGTGGTGGCGGTGGTCGAGCGCGCTCTGGAGAAGCGCCAGGAACTGCCCGCCGAAGGTGAAGCGGTCGACGGAGACTTGGAGACCCTGCCGCTTATTGGCCGCTCAAGCGCCATGCAGGAGGTTTACCGGGTTCTGGCCCGGGTCATGGGCACGGACTTGACGGTGATGCTTTATGGGGAATCGGGCACAGGTAAAGAGCTCGTCGCCAAGGCGCTTCATACCTATGGCAAACGCCGCAATGGAGCTTTTGTCGCGGTCAACATGGCGGCTATCCCGAAGGACCTTATTGAAAGCGAGCTTTTCGGGCACGAAAAAGGAGCCTTTACCGGGGCGGTCAGCCGAGCCTCCGGCCGCTTCGAACAGGCTGCGGGCGGCACTTTATTCCTCGATGAAATTGGTGATATGCCCGTGGAGGCTCAAACTCGGCTTTTGCGGGTCCTTCAGGAGGGGGAATACACATCGGTGGGCGGTCGGGCGGCCAACCGGGCGGATGCAAGAATTGTGGCCGCCACGCACAGGGATTTGTTGGAGGAGGTGCGGCGGGGCCGTTTCCGCGAAGATCTCTATTATCGGCTAAGCGTGGTTCCGGTTCGCTTGCCGCCGCTGAGGGAACGCCGCGACGATATCCCCGAATTGGTTGGTCATTTTTTGCGTCTGGCTCGAAAGGACGGTCTGCCGGCTAAGACCATGGACCAGGAAGCCATGGAGGATCTGAAGTTTCATACCTGGCCCGGCAATGTAAGAGAGCTTGAAAACGTCGTGCGACGCTTGGTGGTTCTCTACGGGGACGAGGCCATTCATCGCGCCTCGGTCCGGGCCGAGCTAACGGATTTGGGAAAAGCGGTCGATCAGCCTATTGGCGCCCAAGAATCCCTAAGCGAGGCGGTGGAGCGTCACCTACAAGGCTACTTTAGCGCCCATCAAAACACCCTACCGGCCTCGGGACTCTATAATCTGGTACTCAAGGAAGTGGAGAGGCCCCTGATTGAGCTGTCCCTGGCGGCGACCCGCGGCAATCAGATCAAGGCGGCGGATCTTTTAGGGCTCAATCGCAATACCTTGCGGAAGAAGATTAGAGAGCTGGACATTCGGGTGGTTCGCGGCCTTAAATAGGGCTGTGGCAAAATTGCAACAGACAGATGGACCAGACACCACGCCATGGTAGCTGAATCGAGCCCTTCCTATCAAAGCCGAACCGAGCGCTCCACGTTCGAGGTGCTGTTGGACTGGGCACGGCGGGTCAAACTAGAACGCAAGCTCGCACTGACGTTTTTGGTCCTGGGCCTAACCCTGGGCACGGTCACCTTCGTTATCATGACCGGCGATTTGCCCGTGGCGGCCGAGCCTCAAACCGTGCTGCTGGTCCTGATCAGCGATCTGGTTCTGCTGCTTGGCTTCAGTGCCCTGATTGCCCGGCGCTTGGTTGTTTTGTGGTCGCAGCGCAAGAAGGGCCTGGCCGGCGCCCGCCTGCACGGCCGCCTGGTGGCTCTGTTCAGTTTGGTCGCCGTCACACCAACCATCTTGGTTGCGGTGTTCTCGGTGATGCTCTTCGACTTCGGCCTGAAAGTCTGGTTCAGCGAACGGGTTTCAACGGCGATCAAAAACTCCGTGAAGGTTGCCGAGGCCTATACCGACGGACATGTTGAGACCATCAATGCGGACGCCCTGGCCATCGCTCAACTCTTGAACCGGCGTGGTCCCTTGCTGATCTACAATCCCCGTATTTTGGCTCAGGTACTAACCCAACAAGCCGAGCAGCGGGATTTGACTGAAGTCGCGATCTATGATGGCTCTGGCCACCTGTTTGCCCGCGCAGATAATTTTTTGTTGGCCTTTAATCCCAACATACCCGATTGGGCGATGGAAAAGGCGCAAGGCGGTGAAGTCGTGGTCATGGCCTCGGAGGACGAGGAGCGGGTCAGGGCTTTGGTCCGACTGGATTTTTTCAATGATGCCGTGCTCTATCTCGGCCGACTGGTCGATCCGCGCGTCCTTGGCCATTTGGACCGCACTCGAGGGGCGGTACAGCTCTATGAAGAGCTAGAAGGCAAAAGGGACGATTTGCAGATCGCCTTTGCACTGATCTTTGCCGTGGTGGCGCTGATGCTGCTGCTGGCCGCGATCTGGGTTGGTTTGGCCTTCGCCAATCATTTGACCGGCCCGATCGGCAGCCTGATTGCTGCATCCGAACGGGTCGGTGCGGGGGATCTCTCAGTACGGGTGAGCACCACCGACGGGGACGACGAGATCGGCAGTCTGGCGCGCGCCTTTAACCGCATGACCGGCCGCTTGGAGAGTCAGCAAAGCGAACTGTTGAACGCCAACCGCCTGCTGGACGATCGCAGCCGCTTCATTGAGGCGGTCTTGGGCGGCGTATCGGCCGGGGTGATCGGCTTGGATCGAGACGGCTGTGTCACCCTGCCCAACCGATCTGCCTGCGAGCTTTTGGAGACCGAAATAGAAAAACTCCGCGGGCATAAGCTGTCAGGCATTTTGCCCGAGGTGGCAGAACTGCTCCTGTCCGCTGGGCGGCGGCCCGGGCGCTTGGCGGAGAGTAACCTATCCCTGCAACGGCGGGATGGCTCGACACGGATCTTGCTGGTCAGGGTGGTGGCCGAGGCCGATGAGGGTGGCATCATCGGCTTTGTCGTCACTTTTGATGATGTGACCGAGCTCTTGTCGGCACAGCGCAAGGCGGCCTGGTCCGATATTGCTCGACGCATTGCCCACGAGATCAAAAATCCGCTCACGCCCATTCAGCTATCCGCCGAGCGGCTGCAGCGAAAATACCTGGGCGAGATTTCATCGGACACGGACACCTTTAAGGTTTGCACGGATACGATTATTCGCCACGTGGGGGACATCGGCCGCATGGTGGACGAGTTTTCGTCCTTTGCCCGCATGCCGGCGCCGGTCCTGTCCGAGGAATCCTTGGACAAGCTGGTGGAACAGGCGGTTTTCCTGCAAACGACCGCTCATCCAGACATCACCTTTGTCAAGGAATTGCCGGAAGAGCCGGTAATCCTGTCTTGCGATGGGCAGCAAGTCATGCGGGCTTTGACCAACCTTTTGCTGAACGCGGGCGAGGCAATCGAAGCCCGGCAGCAATCCGACCCCGAGAACGACATTGATGGGCAAATCGTTGTCCGCCTATCGAGGAAGGCTCAGCAGGTGACCGTTGAGATTTTGGATAACGGCAAGGGTTTGCCCATGGGAGAGCGCCATCGCTTGACCGAGCCTTATGTGACCACCCGGGAACGGGGTACGGGACTGGGCCTAGCGATTGTCAAAAAAATCATGGAAGACCACGGCGGCGAGCTGACCCTTTTGGATCGGGAGTCGGGCGGCGCTGCTGTGGTGATGGTCTTTCCGGTGGCTGAAGCCGGGGAACCGGCGGCCTCCCCGTCGGCAGACGCCGAACAGAGACGGGCGGTGTGAAGGACCTATTAGGATGAATGAGAAGGTTTGATGGCGCGGGAAATACTCATTGTTGATGACGAAGCCGACATCCGCTTGGCCATTGGGGGCATTTTGCGGGACGAAGGCTTTGAGACCCGGGATGCGGGGGACAGCGACATGGCCCTGCAAGAAATCAAGGCGCGCCTGCCAGGACTGGTATTGCTCGACATCTGGATGAAAAATTCCTCGCTCGACGGCATGGAATTGCTGGAGCGGCTCACCAAGGACTATCCGGCCCTGCCCATTGTCATGATCTCCGGACATGGCACCATCGAAATGGCTGTCAATGCCATTCGCTTAGGGGCTTACGATTTTATCGAAAAGCCCTTTAAGGCGGACCGGCTTTTGCTGGTTATGGAGCGGGCCTTTGAGGCGGCCCGCTTGCGGCGGGAAAATGAGGAACTGCGCCTATTGGCGGGGCCGGACCGTGAGATGATCGGCTGTTCGGCCTGGGTCAGCCAGTTGCGCCAAGCCTTGTCTAAAATCGGGCCCACGGGAAGCCGGATTTTGATTACCGGTCCGGCCGGGTCCGGCAAGGAAGTCGTGGCGCGGCAACTGCACGCCTCGTCCCAGCGGGCGCAAGCGCCCTTTGTGGCCTTGAACTGCGCCAATATGCATCCTGATCGCCTGGAGCTTGAGCTATTCGGTAGCGAACCGGGAGCGGAGGGAGCAGAATCGCCGGGGAAGATGGGAACTTTCGAGCGGGCCCATGGAGGGACCCTATTGCTTGACGAAGTAGCCGATATGCCGCTGGAAACTCAGGGTAAGATCGTGCGCGTTTTGCAGGAACAAACCTTTCAGCGGGTCGGCGGTGATCAAAGTGTCGAGGTCGATGTGCGGGTCATCGCCTCCACGAACCGGGACCTTGTCGGCCTAATTGGCGCCGGGCGGTTCCGCGAGGATCTTTATTACCGCTTGAACGTTGTGCCCATCCAAGTGCCAGCATTAAGGGAGCGGCGTGAGGATATCCCCGAGCTGATCGATCATTTCATGGAGCGGGCCGCCGGTGCCGTCGGATTGCCATCGCGGGGCCTGGACGAGGACGCCATGGCGGCCTTGCAGTCCTATGATTGGCCCGGGAACGTGCGCCAGTTGCGCAATTCGATCGAGGCTATTCTTATCATGGCGCCGGGTGAGGCGTCGGAGCCGGTTTCTCTGGAGATGCTGCCGCCGGAAATCTCCGCTTCGGCGCCTGTGGCCATCACAGGCGACGCGCGCGCTGAGATCATGACCCTGCCTCTTAGAGATGCACGTGAGGTCTTTGAGCGACAGTATTTGGAAGCGCAGGTGTTGCGGTTTAGCGGCAACATTTCTAAAACGGCGAGTTTTGTGGGAATGGAGCGATCCGCGCTCCACCGCAAACTTCGGGCTTTGGGCATTAATTCCGGGGATCGGGCCTGACAGGAGCCTAACTGAGGCCCTAAGCGGGCGGGTACAACGCGCCGGGGCGCGGCGACCGAGGAGCGTATGAAGGTCATTATCTGTGGCGCGGGGCAGGTTGGTTTCAACATTGCCCGTTATTTGGCGGGGGAAAATGCCGATATTACGGTCATCGACCAATCCCGCGCGCTGATCGAGAAGATTTCCGACAGCTTGGATGTGCAGGGCCTGGTGGGCTTTGCTTCCCATCCCGACGTGCTCGCCAAGGCGGGGGCGGATGATGCGGACATGGTGATCGCCGTGACCTATGCCGATGAGGTCAACATGGTGGCCTGCCAGATCTGTCATTCGATTTTTGAAGTGCCGACCAAGATTGCGCGCATCCGCAACCAAAATTATCTGGACCCTAAATGGGCCAACCTTTTTACACGCGATAACATGCCCATCGACGTGATCATCTCGCCAGAGATAGAGGTGGCAAGGGCCATTGAGCGGCGCCTTCAGGTCCCTGGTGCCTTTGACGTGCACCCCCTGGCGGACGGCAAGATCAGCGTGGTGGGTGTTCATTGCAGCGAAGACACACCGGTGATCAACACGCCGCTCCGCCAGCTGACGGCCCTGTTCCCAGAATTGCATATCGTGGTGGTGGGTATTACCCGGGACGGTCAGGGCATTGTCCCCACGCCCGATGATCAGATGCTGCCCGGCGACGATGTCTATTTGGTTGCCGAGACCGCGCACTTGGATCGGGCCATGTCCGCCTTTGGCCATGAGGAAAAGGAGGCCCGCCGGGTGATAATGGTGGGTGGCGGCAATATCGGTCTGTTCCTGGCGAGTGCGGTGGAGGAGAATCACCCCCATGTGAACCTGAAACTCATCGAAGTGGACAAACAACGGGCGGAATTTGCGGCTCAATCCCTGAACCGCACGGTGGTGATCCACGGAGATGCCCTGGAGCTGGAAATCCTGGATGAGGCCAACACGGCGGTGGCCGAGACGGTGATTGCCGTTTCAAATGACGATGAGGTAAATATCCTAGCCTCCCTCTTGGCCAAGCGCTTCGGCTGCCGCCGGGCGGTGACCTTGATCAACAGCTCAACCTATAGCCCGCTGATCGGATCCTTGGGCATCGACACGGTGGTTAGTCCCCGCGCCATCACCGTGTCGACGATCCTCCAGCATGTCCGGCGGGGCCGCATTCGCTCGGTCCGTTCCCTGAGCGATGGATTCGGCGAGGTGATCGAGGCGGAGGCTTTGGAGACCTCGGGTCTGGTGGGCGTGCCGATCCGGGATGTGGACCTGCCCGACGGGGTAATCGTCGGGGCGATCGTTCGAGGCGATGAGGTGATTATTCCGCGGGGCGGGACCGTCATCACCGCCGAGGACCTGGTGATCATTTTTGCCGCGGCGCAGGCGGTCAAAAAAATCGAGAAACTTTTCGCCGTAAAACTGGAGTACTTTTAAGGGTCAATAGGAACCTAAACAGATTGAGTGGCCCTGACCAAATCGGCCAGACCAAATCGGCCAGACCAAATCGGCCCGATCAAATAGAGACGTGAAGAGAGCAAAGAAATGCCGCGTGATGCCTATGTAAATGGTCGCTTCATTCCCCATCGTGACGGGGCGGTTCATATCGAAGATCGAGGCTATCAATTTGCCGACGGGGTCTATGAGGTCATTCCCATCGTCAATGGAGTCTTGGTGGATGATATCGGCCATTTGGACCGATTGGATCGCTCCTTAGCAGAATTGCAGATTGCCGCCCCCATGTCTCGGCGCGCCCTGCAGATGGTTATAAACGAACTCATCGAGCGCAATGGAGTGAGTTACGGGAGCGTTTATTTTCAGGTCACGCGTGGCGTGGCGCCTCGAGACCACAAGTTTCCCGAGGCGGCTAAACCCGCCCTTGTGATAACCACCAAAAAGACCAAACCCCATAGCGATGCCGTCCTGACGAAGGGGGTATCGGTGATCACCATTGCGGATCAACGCTGGGCCCGCTGCGATATTAAATCGGTGTCGCTTCTGCCGAACATTTTGGGCAAGCAGCGTGCGGCAGAAGAGGGCGCTTACGAGGCATTGCAGGTCGACCAGGAAGGCTATGTTACCGAAGGAACTTCATCGAATGCTTGGATCGTCACCAAGGATGACAAGGTGGTGACGCGAAAGGCGACTAACGCCATATTAAATGGCATTACGCGGAGCCGCCTGATCGAGCTGATAACGGCCGAGGGCTTAACCCTTGAGGAAAGGGCCTTTACCGTTGCAGAGGCGAAAGAGGCGCGTGAGGCCTTCGTGACCTCCAGTTCTTCTTTGGTGATGCCGGTTACGGAGATCGATCATCAGCCGGTGGGCAATGGCCATCCGGGCCTCTTGACCGGTCGCCTCCGCGCTACCTTTCTGGAATATGTAGATGGTTTGCGGGCGCCGCAGTGATTTCCGATAAAGTAACCTCAAACAGCGTGGTCCTAAAACGGCCGCGCGCATTGCTCTTTGACTGGGACAACACCCTCGTAGACACCTGGGAGGTGATCCATCGGGCCTTGGTGGTGACCTTCGAGGCCATGGGTCAAAAGCCCTGGACCCTTGAGGAAGCTCGGCAAAGGGTTCGGGCATCGGCACGAGATAGTTTTCCCAGGCTGTTCGGTGATCGAGCTGACGAAGCCATTGAGATTTTTTATACTTCCATTCGGCAACATCATCTTGAGATGCTGCGCACGCGTCCCTTGGCGGAGGAGCTTTTGCGCCAGGCCGCAGCTTATCCCGATGTGATTCTGTCCGTGGTCAGCAATAAAAACGGGGACCTATTGCGTGAAGAGGCCGAATTTCTTCGCTGGCAAATGTATTTTTACAAGCTGATCGGTGCCATGGATGCTCCCAAGGATAAGCCCGACCCGTCGGCCGTCGAATTGGCCTTGTCAGGCAGCGGCATAGCGCCAGGCCCGGAGGTCTGGTTTGTCGGCGATACGGATATTGATATGGTGACCGCCTACAAAAGTGGCTGTCCGGCGGTTCTTATCCGCGAGACCCCGCCTGTGGGCGATGAATTTGGGGCTTGCCCGCCACACCTTTATTTTTCAGATTGCCGCACATTTGGAGACCATTTGCGGGAAATTTTTGCCCCCGGCACCGGTTAATTTTAGGAAATACAGGAAATTTGCCGCCTGGCACTTTGCGAAGCGGAAAAGAGTCGTCAGATATGTCATCCGAGGTGCGTTGGTACCTTTTCTTTTCGGAAAATACCTGATAGTTGAATGGCGTAGGAAGATACGAACTATTGACATGGTCCTATTCTTCGTTCCGGATCGAATTTGCTGTTGGCCCAGGTAGGGAGGCATTGGGGTTCTGTTGATTACCGCCGCAATGGGGTAGGGCGATACGACAACCCGATTGAGCATGGCGGATCACCGGATCGAGATAGGTATGGATGACGGGGGGAACAGTAAAAAAAATGGCCGGTGAAAAGTCTCAAAATGTTCAAGATGTGTTTCTGAACCACATTCGAAAGAACAAAATTCCTGTTACAATTTTCCTCGTTAACGGTGTGAAGTTGCAGGGCATTGTGACCTGGTTTGATAACTTTTCCGTCCTGCTTCGTCGAGATGCCCATTCCCAGTTGGTTTATAAGCATGCCATTTCGACCATTATGCCGGCCATGCCGGTCCAATTGTTTGATCCCGTCAAGGAAGAATCCGAAGGCGGCGAATAATCGCGTCTTTATTGTCGGCTTTGTCCACATTGGACAGGGCCTCGGGCGGTTCCAATGACCACAGGGGCCGTCGTCATCCATCCAAACATCTTGACGGGATCGAGGAACGAGCCAGCGTCCGCGCGGGATCCATTGGCGCGCCTGGATGAGGCTGTTGGCCTTACCCGCGCCATCAATCTTAAAGTCCTTCATGCCGAGGCGGTCAAGATCACGCGCCCGAAGCCCGCGACACTAATGGGCGGCGGGCTGATCGAACGATTAGCCGGGGTGATCCATGAGGTCTCGGCTGAGCTGATGATTGTGGATGCGGCCATTACGCCAGTACAGCAACGCAACCTGGAGCGAGAGTTAGGCTGCAAAGTGATCGACCGCACGGGCCTTATTCTGGAGATTTTTGGGGCGCGTGCTCGAACAAAAGAGGGTCGCTTGCAGGTGGAGTTGGCCGCTTTGACCTATCAGCGCTCCCGATTGGTGCGGTCTTGGACCCACTTGGAGCGGCAAAGGGGCGGATTCGGTTTCCTGGGCGGCCCCGGTGAAAGCCAACTAGAGATCGACCGTCGTTTAATAACCGAGCGAATCAGTCGCTTAAAATCCGATTTGGAGCAGGTGCGTAAGACCCGTAGCCTGCATCGATCCGCCCGCCAAAAGGTGCCTTATCCTGTGATCGCTTTGGTGGGCTATACAAACGCCGGCAAATCCACTTTGTTCAATCGGCTAACAAACGCGAGCGTTCGCTCGGAAGACCTGCTGTTTGCCACCTTGGACCCCACCATGCGCAAACTGGAATTACCGGACGGTGCCCCAGCCATTCTTTCAGATACGGTGGGATTTATCTCTGACTTGCCGACCGAACTAGTGGCCGCTTTCCGGGCGACGCTGGAAGAGGTCACGGCGGCTAGTTTGGTTGTCCATGTGCGCGACATCAGCCATCCCGATGGTCAGGCCCAGGCTGAGGACGTCTATCGCGTCCTGGCCAATCTGGAAATCGGCGAGGAAAAGGGGCCGCCCATTCTGGAAGCCTGGAACAAATCCGATCTGCTGAACCCAGAAGCCATGGCATCCGTTCGTTCCCAGGCGGCGCGGCGTAGCGATACGTTCGTGTGTTCGGCTGTCACAGGCGCGGGATGTGAGGCGCTGGTTCAGGGCATTCAAGACCGACTTTCCGAGGGGTACCAATCGGCACATTTGAGCCTACCTCTGACTGATGGTGCTGGTATTTCCTGGCTCTATGACCACGGTTCCGTGTTGGACCGGCGCGATGATGACCGATTGGCGCATATGAAGGTGCGATTGGACCGGGCAAACTTGGAAAGATTTCTTAGTTTGCATCGGCAGGCCCGTTTTCGACCCTTGGAATACGATAACCAAGTTTCTTAACTCCCTGTCATTTCTGCGATTTTTTATTTTCAGCCTGGTTGACAGCCCAGCCCTTAATCTCTATATGCCCGCTAGCACTCGGCAAGTGAGAGTGCTAGCAGTGCTGCTTGCGGGCGGCATTTTGCTTAAAACAGATGCGTTACAACCAAGCAAACAAGGTGGAACTTCATGAAATTCAGGCCTTTGCACGACCGTGTCGTCGTTGAGCCGCTCAGCAATGAGGAAAAGACGGCGGGCGGTATCATCATTCCGGATACGGCTAAGGAAAAACCCATGCAAGGGAAAGTCACCGCGGTGGGCTCTGGCACCCGTGGTGAGGACGGCAAGGTAACGCCCCTCGACGTCAAGGTTGGCGACACCGTGCTTTACGGAAAGTGGTCGGGTACCGAAGTCAAAGTTGGCGGTACCGACGTTTTGATCATGCGCGAATCCGACATCATGGGCGTGCTGCAGTAAGGAGATTTTGAGCAGATGGCTGCAAAAGAAGTAAAATTTAGTGCCGATGCCCGCACGCGGATGCTGCGTGGCGTGGAAACCCTGGCCGATGCGGTCAAGGTGACCCTGGGCCCGAAAGGCCGCAACGTTGTGATCGACAAGTCCTTCGGTGCGCCGCGGACCACCAAGGACGGTGTGACGGTTGCCAAGGAAATCGAGCTCAGCGATAAGTTCGAGAACATGGGCGCCCAAATGGTGCGCGAAGTGGCTTCCAAGACCAACGATATTGCCGGTGACGGCACGACCACGGCGACCATCCTGGCGGCCTCGATCGTGCGCGAAGGCGCCAAGGCCGTTGCTGCCGGTATGAACCCCATGGACCTGAAACGGGGCGTGGATCAGGCCGTCGAAGCCGTGATCGCCAACCTGCAAAAACAGTCCAAGCGTATCTCCACCAGCGAAGAGGTGGCCCAAGTGGGCACCATTTCCGCCAATGGCGAGGCCGAGATCGGCAACATGATTGCCGAGGCCATGGAACGGGTCGGCAAAGAAGGCGTGATCACCGTCGAGGAAGCCAAGTCCTTGGCCACCGAGCTGAATGTGGTTGAAGGCATGCAGTTCGATCGCGGCTACCTGTCGCCTTACTTCATCACCAATGCGGACAAAATGGTCTGCGAGATGGAGAACCCCTTCATTCTGCTGCACGAGAAAAAGCTGTCCGGCCTTCAGCCGCTGCTTCCGCTCTTGGAAGCCGTTGTCCAGTCTGGCAAGCCGCTTTTGATCATTGCCGAGGACGTGGAAGGCGAAGCTTTGGCCACCCTGGTGGTCAACAAGTTGCGCGGTGGCTTGAAAATCGCTGCTGTGAAAGCCCCTGGTTTCGGTGATCGCCGTAAGGCCATGCTGGAAGACATTGCCGTTTTGACCGGCGGTCAGGTCATCTCCGAAGATCTGGGCATCAAGCTGGAGAACGTTACCCTGGACATGCTGGGTTCTGCCAAGCGGGCGGTCATCACCAAGGAAGAGACCACCGTTGTGGACGGCGCCGGCAAGAAAAAGGAAATCGAGGCCCGTTGCGGTCAGATTCGCGTTCAGGCGGAAGAGACCACCTCGGACTACGACCGGGAAAAGCTGCAAGAGCGGTTGGCCAAATTGGCCGGCGGTGTTGCGGTCCTAAGCGTCGGCGGTGCCACTGAAATCGAGGTGAAGGAGCGTAAGGATCGGGTCGAAGACGCGATGAACGCCACCCGCGCCGCGGTTGAGGAAGGTATCGTCCCCGGTGGCGGCACGGCTCTTCTCCTGGCCTCCAAGGCTTTGACCAAGCTAGAGGCCGGCAACGACGACCAGAAGGTCGGCTTTGAAATCGTTCGCCGGGCCTTGCAGGCGCCGATCCGCCAGATTGCCGAGAACGCCGGTGCCGAAGGCTCCATCGTTGTGGGCAAGGTGTCCGACTCTAAGGGCAAGCAGGGCTATGACGCCCAAAGCGGCACTTACGTGGACATGGTCAAGGCCGGTATCATTGATCCCACCAAGGTTGTTCGCACGGCGTTGCAAGACGCCGCTTCCGTGGCCGGTCTTTTGATCACCACCGAAGCCATGGTGGCCGACAAGCCTGAGAAGAAAGACGCTGCTCCGCCGGCCCCTGACATGGGCGGTATGGGCGGTATGGGTGGCATGGGCTTCTAAGCCATTCCGACCTGAAACGTTAGGGAAGGGGCTGCGGCACGTGCTGCGGCCCCTTTTCATTTGCACCCTTTTCTTTTAGGCAAGCCGCGTGGATACTCGCCGCGCCATGCTTGTAAACATCGATCAGGTCTCGACCGTCATAAGGGACACCGCAGCCCAAGAGGTGATGCCCCGGTTTCGTTCCTTGCGGGAAGGAGACATCCGCGACAAGGGCAGGGGCGATTTGGTCACGGTGGCTGACGTGGCCACGGAAGAGGTTCTGAGCCAGCGGTTAAAGGAGCTGCTGCCCGGCTGCCTGGTAATCGGTGAGGAGGCTGTCGCCGCCGATCCCACTCTTATGGATCAGCTGTCTTCGGATCGACCGATATGGATCATCGATCCCATCGACGGCACTGGAAATTTTGCCCGCGGCCGGGATGTTTTTGCCGTAATGGTCGCTCTTGTCCAAGCAGGTCGCAGCCTTGGCGGCTGGATCTACGACCCGGTTCACAACCGCATGGCCGTGGCCGAGGTGGGATCCGGTGCTTTCCTTGATGAATGCCGGGTTAATTTTGCACGCGGCCAGGACCTGACCGGCATGACCGGCACTTTGCATGCCTCCACCTTTGCCTCGCCGGACCTCGCAGAGCGTATTGCCGAGCGACGCTCTGGGTTGAATACGGCTAAGTCGATGAGTTGTGCCGGCCGGGAATACATGCGCATGCTGGAAGGCGGCATGCAGTATTCCCTCTTTAGCCGTCTTATGCCGTGGGACCACGTACCCGGAAGCCTACTCATGCAGGAAGCGGGCGGTGTGGCCAACTGTTTGGACGGCGAGCCCTATGCCGCAACGCGCTACGGTCTTGAGGGCTTAATCCTGGCTGCCAGCGACAAGATATGGCAACGCCTTTACGACATTCTCTTTCAAGCCTAAGACCCGATCTAAGAAAACGGGGTTTATGATAACCGGGCCTAACAAAACGTTGGCTCCAAGAAAAAGGTGGCTCCAAGAAAAAGGTGGGGCCAGCTCACTTCCCGCTTGGAATTTTTCCGGAGAAACGGATAGTTTGGCGCTCGAATGATTTGGGATGGATGCCCCATCCCCTTTGGAGAAAAACTATGGCGCAAAAACTTCCCGATACGGCTGAGATCGTCATCATCGGAGGCGGTGTGATTGGCTGTTCCCTGGCTTACCACCTGACCAAACTGGGCCGCACGGATGTGGTCTTGCTAGAACGCAAGCAATTGACCTGTGGGACCACCTGGCACGCCGCTGGATTGGTCGGGCAGCTGCGGGCCACCTTGAACATGACCAAGCTGGCGCAATATACCGCCGGCCTTTACGCGGGCCTTGAGGCGGAGACCGGCCAGGCCACGGGATTTGTACAAAGCGGCAGCATTTCTATCGCCACAAACAGCGAGCGTATGGAAGAGCTTATGCGCGGCGCCTCCATGGCCAAAACCTTTGGCCTTGAGGTTGAGGTCTTTTCTCCCAAGCAAATCCAGGAGAAATGGCCGCTTATCAGCTTGGATGGTCTGGTGGGCGGTGTTCACCTTCCCAAGGACGGTAAGACCAACCCGATCGACACCGCCATGGCTTTGGCCAAAGGCGCGCGGACCGGCGGCGCCAGGATCTTCGAGAACGTGAAGGTCACAGGTATCGACATAGCTGGCGGCGCGGTGACGGGCGTACAAACCAGCGAGGGTCCCATCAAGGCGGATGTGGTGGTCAACTGCGGCGGTATGTGGGGCCGCGAGATCGGCAAGATGGCTGGGGTGACGGTGCCACTGCATGCCTGTGAGCACTTTTACATCCTGACCGAGCCTATGGCCGAGCTGACGCCGGATCTGCCAACTCTTCGAGATCCGGGGGGCTGCGCCTACTATAAGGAAGATGCGGGTAAATTGTTGCTCGGAGCCTTTGAACCCGAGGCAAAACCATGGGGGATGGACGGCATCCCGGATGACTTCAGCTTTGATGAGCTGCCGGAAGACTTCGATCATTTCATGCCTGTCTTGGAAGGAGCCATCGAGAGGGTCCCCAGTTTGGAAACTGTTGGCATCCGCAAATTTTTTAACGGGCCTGAGAGTTTCACGCCCGACGACCGCTACATGCTTGGCGAAGCCCCGGGACTGCGGAATTTTTACGTCGCCTGCGGCTTTAATTCCATTGGCATCCAATCCGCCGGTGGGGCGGGCAAGGCCTTGTCCGAGTGGATCGTGGAGGGGCATCCCACAATGGACCTCTCGGATGTGGATATTCGCCGTGTTGATGCTTTTCAGGGCAACAGCAAGTATCTTTACGAGCGGGCGACTGAGGCGCTGGGCCTGCTTTACGCCATGCACTGGCCCTATTATCAGTACAAAACCGGCCGCAATGTGCGCACCTCGCCTGTTCACGAGCGTTTGGCCGAGCGCGGCGCTTGCTTCGGGGAGACCGCCGGCTGGGAGCGTGCCAACTGGTTTGCACCTGATGGGGTCGAGGCCAAGTACGAATACAGCTTTAAGCGCCAGAATTGGTTTGAGCATGCCGCCACCGAGCACAAGGCGGTGCGCGAGAAGGTGGCGCTTTTTGACCAAAGCTCCTTCGCTAAATTCCTGCTGCAAGGCCGGGATGCGGAAGCGATCTTGCAGCGGGTCTGCGCCAATGACGTGGCCGTTGAGCCGGGCAAGGTCGTCTATACCCAATGGCTCAATGAGCGGGGTGGCATCGAGGCGGACTTGACCGTGACCCGTTTGGCCGAGGACAGCTTTATGATTGTCACCGGGGCGGCGGTCGCGGTGCACGATCTGGATTGGCTGAAACGCCATATTCCCGATGACGCCCATGCTTTTGCGACTGACGTGACGGCCGGCTATGCGGTGTTGGGGGTCATGGGGCCGCAAAGCCGCAGTCTTTTGGAAAAGGCGACGGGCGCGGATTTAAGCAACGAAGCCTTCCCCTTTGGAACGTCCCAAGAGATTGAACTGGGCTTTGGCCATGTGCGGGCCTTGCGCATTTCCTACGTGGGCGAATTGGGGTGGGAGCTCTATGTACGCAGTGATTTCGCCCGCGGTGTGTTTGACGCTCTGACCGAGGTGGGAGACCCCATGGGCCTAAAGATGGCGGGCATGCATGTCCTGGATTCCTGCCGTATCGAAAAGGCCTTTCGCCACTGGGGTCATGACATTACCGATGAAGACACACCCGTGGAGGCCGGTTTGAGCTTTGCCTGTGCCTTTAACAAAAACGTGCCCTTCATCGGACGCGATGCCCTGCTGCGGCAGAAGGAAGAGGGTGTGACCAAGCGTATGGTCCAGTTCGCCCTTAAGGACCCTGAGCCGCTGCTCTATCACAATGAGCCGATTTTTCGAGACGGTAAAATTGTCGGCCGAGTAACATCGGGCAACTATGGCCATCACCTGGGAGCGGCCATCGGCATGGGCTATGTCACCCATCCGGACGGGGTAACAGCTGACTTCGTTAAATCAGGCGACTATGAAATCGAGGTAGCCTGCGAACGCTTCGCGGCGACAGCCAGTCTGCGTCCCCTCTATGACCCGAAATCAGAGCGGCCGAAAAGCTGAGTTGATTTGTATTCGGTGACCATCGGCGCTCGGGCTGCGATTTCATCGCGGGCCGGCGTCAGATAGTTTGCGCAGACTACTCGGCCTATGAAGGCCGTTTAAGGCTCAGGTTCGCAAGGAGTTTTATGCGGGTCACTCGTGGATAAAAGATAGGGTGTTCTTTCAGACTAACCGAAAACATGAATTTGCTTTCAAGCCCTAAGAAGCTTGGGCCAATTTGATTTCTTTTTTGGAGGTGGGTCTTTGCGAGGACAGTGGATTTGTAGCCCGGGGCCCTAAAGCACAATGGAGGGTGATCCGATATTGCGGAGGGAGGTTTAGCCCGGCAGGTCGCGGCTCATGATGCGGTGAGGTCCGAGGGATTCGTTTTCAAAGACCGCGCCACTGGCCTCAAAACCATATTTATGGAGATAGTCGATCGCGTCCAATCGTACCTTGCACCAAATTGTTCCATCCTTTTGGTATAGGGAGGCATGATCAATCACGGCGTTGATTAAAAGCCTGCCAACACCCATGCCACGGGCCGTTTGAACCACTGCGAGGCCGCGAAGGCGCCATTCGGGGGGTGGCTCCTGATCCGAGGCGATTTTGGTGCCTTGTACCGATGCATCTTTAATTTTGAGCTCATTGAAGACCGAAGCGATGCCGACCAAGTCGCCAGCCATAAAGCAGCCGGCGTGAAGCGTTTGCGGCGCATCATCTAAAGGATAGATCGAGTCGGAGAGGTCCTGGTTGGGCCGCAGGATTCTGTGCCGGATAATGTGGGTATCTGCTGATTCTATTCGGCAGATCGAAGTCGTCAGCTCGGTCATTCGGAACTCACGAGATACTTAAATGTGGACCTTGATCGTGTCCAAGGGACGTATCAGGTTTGGATGAAAAAATGACTCTGTCAAACGACACTGCTAGTCTATTGATAATCAAATAAGAAAAATAGAGACAGATTTCGTTGGACTGATTTCTGCTAACAATGCCGGCGGCATTGGAGTCGCTGATACGCTTGTGACCTACGGCTTTTACCAAAATAGCAGTGGCTTTCAGGGATGCAGATCGGCGTTTCCAATAAGAGAGTAGGGGAGACCTATGGTCTGGATTTTCCGCTGGTCGGTGAGGTCATTGATTTCGGTCAGCAAAGGCACGGCGCAAAGCATGGGATTCTCCGAGGCTGTGGGTGTAAAAAGACATCCGTTAAGAAGTAAAAGACTGTCGTTACGAAAGAACCGAGGGTTTGAATTATGGCTTGCTGCCATTACTTGGCGCCGTCCGATGATGGTGATAGTGCATTTTCAATTGATACTGCGTCGATCACCTATGGTCATGGATGCTTGAAAGAAGCGGGCGATCACGCCGCCGCCATGGGGCTAAAGCGCATTGCTTTAATGACTGATGCCACGCTTGCAAAATTGGAACCCGTGGTGCGAACCCGTCAGTCGTTGCTGGCAGCGGGGTTGGATGTGGTCGTTTACGATGAGGTGAGGGTGGAGCCAACCGATGTCTCCTTCACCGAAGCGGCCCAATTCGCTCAGGAGGGCCGTTTTGACGGATTTATTTCCGTCGGCGGCGGCTCGGTCATGGACACCTGTAAGGCGGCGAACCTCTTTTCCAGCTATCCGGCCGACTTTTTGACCTATGTAAATGCACCGATTGGTGCTGCGCAGGCGGTTCCCGGTCCGCTGAAACCCCATATCGCCTGTCCGACAACCGCGGGCACGGGCAGCGAGTGCACGGGTATCGCGGTCTTTGACTTGCTGGAGATGAAGGCGAAAACCGGCATTGTGTCTACCCATTTGCGGCCCCATCGCGCCTTGGTCGATCCCACCGTCACGGCGAGCTTGCCCAAAAATGTGGTGGCGGCCAGCGGCTTTGATGTCCTGAGCCATGCATTGGAGTCCTACACCGCCAGACCCTTTAATCAGCGCAAGGCGATGGCGCGACCAAGCCAGCGTCCGCTCGGCCAGGGGGCCAATCCCTGGAGCGACCTGGGGTGCCGTGAGGCGCTGCGTCTTATGGGGCAGTATCTGGTACGCGCCGTGCACGATGCCGAAGACGAGGAAGCCCGCGCGCAGGTTATGTGGGCCGCGACCTTGGCCGGGATCGCTTTCGGTAACGCCGGCTGTCACGCTCCGCACGGCATGAGTTACTCCGTCTCGGGCCTGGTCCGGGATTTTTGCCCCCACGGTTATCCCCAAGACGCAGCGATCGTCCCCCATGGGATGTCGGTTATCGTGAATGCGCCTTCGGTCTTTCGCTTTACCGCCTCGGCCTGTCCTGGGCGCCACTTGGAGGCGGCTGAGCTTTTGGGCGCGGATGTGGCTCAGGCCGGCACGGATGACGCAGGGGAGGTGATCGCCACCCAGCTCATCGGTATGATGCGGCAGACCGAGATGCCCAACGGACTGACAGGAGTGGGCTATCAAGGGGGAGATGTGGAGAGCCTGATGGAAGGGGCTCTCCCACAACGTCGTCTGATGGACAATGCCCCAAAGTTCATTGGAAAAGAAGAATTAACAAACCTTTTTCAAGGAGCATTAATATATTGGTAGAAGAAAATAATCTAGTAATCTGTAAATCAATTAAAAAAATATAAAAATCTTTGAATTGCGGGAAAATTGTGCCTCGCCTAAGATCACTTGGCAGAGCGCGGGGTTGGCGCCTTTAAGCTGGCCTCACGCTATATGTTGAATTGGTCCTAGCTTGGGGCCAGGCAGAAGCCTACCTTCGCCCTTAATGCCACACACTAATCGGGAATAAATCTCATGAATACGGTCACCCAGCTCGCGAATTCGCTTGAGCAGCACTGGATGCCTTTTACCTCCAACCGGGACTTCAAATCCAATCCCAGGATGATGACAGGTGCCACGGGGATGTACTATACAACAGACCGTGGTGAAAAGCTGGTGGACGGATCGGCGGGATTGTTCTGTGTCGCCGCAGGGCACGGCCGCACCGAAATCGCCGAGGCGGTCAACAAGACCTTGTTGGACATGGATTTTATTCCGCCTTTCCAGTACGGCCATCCCAAATCTTTCGAGCTGGCGCGCCGTATTGCCGCCATCACGCCGGGTGACTTGAACCATGTGTTCTTTTCCAACTCGGGATCCGAAGCGGTCGAGTCCGCCCTGAAAATCGCACTCGCCTATCACAAGGCGCGAGGCGAGGGTCAACGTATGCGCTTTGTCGGGCGGGAGCGGGCATATCACGGCGTAAACTTCGGCGGCCTGTCCGTGGCTGGGATTTTGAATAACCGTAAGGCTTTCGGTTTGGGTCTGCCGGGTGTTTGCCACATGCGGCACACGCTTTTGCCTGAGCATAACAAGACGCCTGGACAGCCCGAAACCGGTGCGGAGTTAGCCAACGATCTGCAACGTTTTGTCGACTTGCACGGTGCCGATCAGATTGCGGCTTGCATCGTGGAGCCGATTGCCGGTTCGACGGGCACCTTGGTGCCGCCGAAAGGTTATTTGGAGCGCCTGCGTGAAATTTGCGATCAACATGGTATCTTGTTGATTTTCGACGAAGTTATCTGCGGTTTTGGCCGGACCGGCAAGCAATTCGGGGCCGATGCCTTTGGTGTAGTTCCGGACATGGTGACCATGGCCAAGGCTTTGACCAACGGTGTGGTGCCCATGGGCGCCGTGGCTTGCAGCGAGAAGATCTTTGAGGCCCTGGCAGCGGTGACTCCCGAATGGGGCGTGGAGCTCTTCCACGGCTACACCTACTCGGGCTGCCCGGTGGCTTCGGCCGCAGCCTTGGCGACCCGGGACATTTTCGAGCAAGAGGACCTGGTGAACCGAGCCGAGAAAATGACACCGAAGTTTATGGAGGCCCTGTTCTCCTTGGGCGATCTACCGGTGGTAAAGGACATCCGCGGCTACGGCTTGCTTGGCGGCATCGATCTGGCGACCTTGGACGGCACCCCGGGTCGGCGCGGCACCGTCGCTACGCAGGATTGCTTCGATGCTGGATTGATCGTGAAATTGACCGGTGATTGTGTCCTGGTGTCTCCGCCCTTGATCTGTGAAGACAGCCATTTGGATGAAATTTTCAGCAAGCTTCGCGCTGTGCTTTCGGCCTATTGATCCGAGCAATCGGCGTAGCCGTTGCTTATCGTAAAAGTTTGGCAGATTGAGCGGCTTTGGCATGACGCCTTAGCCGCTCAAGCCATTTTTGTTCCGGTTATTTTAGTTTTGGCCAAATAACGATCTAATTCAGGCGCCGAACCGGCCACTCGCGTTGCGCGTGAACCAATGCGACCGGTCACAGTTTTTGTTCCGGCTGTAGGTTCAATTGTTTTTGCAGTTGCAAAAAAAAAAGATCGGGGAAAAAGTCTATGGCGTGAAAATTGTGCGCACCGTCCACTGGTCGCACATGCCCCCTTTTTCTTGTCAAAAATCTGCGGTTCCGATTATAGTTAACGGATGCGTTGTGGTTCGTGCTAAGAATCTCAAAGTAATCTTTTTATGATCGCAAAGCGCATAAAGCGATGAATATGGGGGGAGAAACGGCCGGAATATCAGTCAGTAACGCACCAGAAAAACATGGTCGGGATTCGACCGACTGTTTGCATTCTAAATGCGAATCATCACCAAACACATGACAGTGTGTTAACAGGGAGACGATGTATGTCTAAAGACCTCAAAGGTAAAAAATCTTCAATTGCCACCATGCGGGCGGCAAAGCGCTTTTCCCGCCGGACCCTTCTGAAAAACGCCGCGGTTCTAGGTAGTGCCGCAGCCGCTGCGCCGATTTTTGTTAAAAAGCCTTTTGCGGCTTCGGGTGAGCTGGATGTCATTATTTGGTCGAACTACCTGACCGAGGATTTCATTGAGAAGTTCACCGATGAAACGGGTATTACGGTCAACTATACCCCGCTGGGTTCGAACGAAGAGCTTTTGAACAAGCTGAAAGCCTCAAAGGGGCGCGGTTTCGATATTATTTCCCCGACTTTGAATCGGAAGGGCCAGTGGGAGCCTTTGCAACTGACCCAGCCCTGGGATTTGACCAAGATCACCAACCTGACCAACGTGGACGATGCCTTTGTGAAGGCTTCAGCTGCATGGACGTGGGGCGGCGGTCAGCATCATGTCCCGCACATTTGGGGCACCGAAGCTATGTCGTGGCGGACCGACATGTACACCACAGAGTATGGCAAGCTTTCCCTTGGTGACCTTTGGATTCCGGAGATGAAGGGCAAAATCCAGGGGCGGCCCCACTCCATGATGGCGGGCATTGGCCGCTACCTGGCTGAAAAAGGCGATTTGCCGCCGTTCAACGAGGCTTATGAGAACGAAGAAAAAATGCGCAAGATCTGGGAAGGTATCACCGCCTTTGCCGTTGAGCATAAGCCTTGGGTCAAATCCTTCTGGAATGACCATGTGACCCAGAAAACCAACTTCATGCAGAATGGCGTGGTGATCGGTCAGACTTGGGATGGTCCGGCGATCGAGCTCATGAAAGAAGGTGCTCCGGTCCAATACATGGCGCCCAAGGAAGGTGCCTTTGCCTGGTTGGATGGCTTGTGCATGCCGACCGGTGCGAAGAACATCGACGAGGCCTATGAGCTTCTCAACCACATCTATACCAAGGAAGCCGCCGCCGGTGCGGCCATCGCGACCGGTTACAACGGTGTGGTTAGCGGCGCTGCCGAGCTTCTCGACGGGCCGTCCAAGGCAGCCTTCCAGTCGGCTTACCCAGACGATGCCTTGGCCAAGTTGTGGTGGTGGCCAGATGAGCCGCAATGGTATGCGGAAATTCGTGCTGAATACCGCGACAAGTTCGTGGCCGCGTAAGCGCACGATAGTTCCCATTGGCTGTTGTGCCAGGGAAGCGCAAGCAGGGCTTGCGCTTCCCGTGGGGCAGAATTTCTGGCGATGGGCCGGGGCCGCTCACATTTGAAGAGGGGAGTCTTCGATGAGCTCAGTGGAGCTGGATCATATCAGCATACGATTTGGTGAGTTCACCGCCGTCGATAATGCGAACTTAACAATTGAGAGCGGCGAATTTTTTAGTTTTTTGGGGCCGTCCGGGTGTGGAAAAACAACAATTTTACGGGCAGTGTCGGGCTTTAACGATCCGACTGAGGGAACCATTCGCATCGACGGGAGGGACGTAAGAGGAACCGGTCCCAATCAACGGCCGACTGCCCTCATTTTCCAAAACCTGGCCCTTTTTCCTTTGATGACGGTTGCTGAGAATATCGCCTTTGGGCTTGAGGTTCGCGGCATCAAATATCAGGAACGGCGGCGGCGAGCCGAGGAGCTGTTGAATCTGATTGCTTTGCCAGGTCAGGGGGACAAGTTACCCTCGGAGCTGTCCGGTGGTCAGCGTCAACGTGTCGCCATTGCGCGGGCCCTGGCGGTCGAACCTCAGGTGCTTTTGTTGGACGAGCCGCTCTCGGCCCTCGACTTGAAACTGCGCCAACATATGCGCACGGAGCTGCGTGCCATACAAAAGCGGGTTGGCATCACCTTTATCTACATCACGCACGACCAAGGCGAAGCTTTGACCATGTCGGATCGTATCGCCGTGATGTCGGCCGGCATTGTGCAACAGGTGGACGACGGCGCCACTGTATATAACGATCCAGCGACATCCTTCGTCGCTTCATTCGTGGGGGAGAACAATCCCTTCTACGGACGGGTCTCTAAGGTTGCCAACGGGCATGCTCAAATCGATACGGCCTTTGGCCCGCTCCGGGGGATCAACAATCAAGGCCTGAAAGAAGGCGAAAAGGCCATCCTTTTTGTTCGTCCCGAGAGTTTGCTTTTGTTAGGCGACAACGATCAAGCTGATAACGTCTTTGAAACCGAGGCCATCAAACAAGAGTTCGAAGGCAGTTTCTTGCATATCTTCTTAAAGGGAGAGAGCAGCGCCAAGGATATCCGTTTGGCCATGTCCAATACGGGGGCGGTGCCCCATTTGACGCCGGGTGAGATGACCAGAGTGGGCTTCGACGCGGATCGGGGTGTTGCCCTGCCGGTCGGGGAGCTGGCCGATGAATGAGGACGTCACGCTAGAATTCCAACAATTGGCTCAGGTAACGCCAAGCCTGCCCGGGGCTGGCTCGAGTTCCAGCTCAGAGTCCGGCTCCGACGAGGAGGGGAGCGACAGTGGCAGCAGTAGCGGCGGCAGTAGCGGCGGGTTTTCCACGACCCCCACGATTAACTTCGGCAACCAATCCAGTACCTCGGAAAGCACAGAGCCGGCCGCCACGACGGTGGATGAAGGTGCGGGCGACGGGAACAGCATAAATCTGATTATCCGGAATCCGGACAATATCCGTCTGCCCTCGGGTGACAGCCAAATCGAGCTGATCTTAAGGGAAGAGCAGCCCGCCGCTGTGGATGACAGCTCAATGAGTGGTGGGATCGGTTTTCTCGAGATTCTAACCGCCCTAATTCTCGCACTCCTGCTCGCACCCTACCTGCAAAAGCAATCGGCAAAATTCTTTTCCGGCCTGAATGCTTTTGGTTTCGTGCAAAAGAACGGCCTGATTGTTTCCACATACCTTTTATTGTTTTCCTTCGGCTGGATCATCTTCATGGTGATCATGCCCCAGCTTTACATGTTTGATTTTTCCTTCCGTTTTAACCTACCGCCCCCAGAGGTTGGCGGACCGAAGGATGTCTATACGCTAAAGAACTATCGATACCTGGTGTTTGGCCGCGAAGGATCGAGCGAGGCCTTGAATTGGCTTCACCTTGGGGTTTTCGTGAAGACGATCGTGGCTAGTGTTTTGGTGACAGTTGCTAATTTCGCGATTTGCTATCCCATGGCCTATTACATGGCCCAGTCGGTCGCAGGTCGCAGTCAGCGTCTCTTATTTCTCTGTCTGTTGCTGCCCTTCTGGGTGAATGAAATTCTGCGCGCCTTTGCCTTTAAGCTGATCTTTGCCGATCAGGGCCTGATCAATACCGCCCTTATCGGCATGGGCATATGGGATACGCCGTTTGATTTCTTGCGGGCAGATGTGGCGCTCTATACCGGCCTAACTTACGCATACCTGCTGTTGATGATCTTCCCGCTCTATAATGCAATCGAGAGCTTGGATCATAACCAGATCGAGGCCGCCCGGGACTTGGGGGCAAGCTGGACGCGGATTCATTTCCGCGTGGTCATGCCCTATGCCAAGCCGGGCATTGCCTCGGGCTGTACCATGGTATTCATGCTTTCAGCGGGTGCCTTGGCGGCACCGAATATTCTGGGAGGACCGTCGAGCCTTTGGTTCACGCAGATTATTTTCCAATGGTACAACACGGGTGGGAACTGGCCACAGGGTGCGGCCTATTCCTTTGTGTTATTGATCGTCTGTATTGCCTTTGTGATGACGGCAATGAAGATTGCCAAAGTTAGCTTGGGGGACTTGGCGAAAAAATGAGCTCAGATCAAATCAGAAAACTGGTGGTCGGCGGCTATATCCTGCTGTTCTTCACCTATCTTTTCGGCCCCCTCTTACTTATGTCGGCGTCGGCGTTCAATAACTCGACCTATCCCACGGCCTCGCCTTGGCTCGGCTTTACCTTTAATTGGTTTGCCGAGTTGTCGCAGAACAATAAGCTGATCAACGGCCTTATCAATTCGCTGTGGATCGGCGTTGGCGTGGTGGTTCTATCGGTGCCCATTGCCCTGGCCGCGGCGATTATGTTGATGAATGTGAACGAACGGGTAAGGCCACTCTTTTATACGATCGTGGTCTCACCAGTACTGGTCCCGGGCGTGATTTTGGGTATTTCCACGGTGATTTTTTGGGATCGCTTCGGGGCCATCTTGGGATTGGATTACGAGACCACCAACAATCCCTTCTTTTTGACCATCGTGGGCCAGTCGACCTTCATTTCGGCCTATTGCATGTTGGTGTTCTTGGCGCGTTTGCAGCGCTTTGACACAAACTTGGAAGAGGCGGCCTTGGATCTGGGAGCCTCCCATGTTCAGGTCTTTTGGAAGGTTCTGATTCCTTTCCTGCGCCCGGCGATCCTTTCGTCGGTCGTGCTCGCCTTCCTAACCTCTTTTGAAAATTACAACACCACGGTCTTCACTATGGTTTCGCAAGGCACTTTGACCACCGAGTTGGCGGGTATGGCGCGATTTGGGGTGTCGCCAGAAATTTCGGCTCTTGCCGTTGTCATCTTGGGGATCACCCTTGTCGGAGCGGTGGTTTATGAAATTCGCAAGCGTCGGGAAGAAAATGAAGCCGAGCGGGCCAAAGCCGCTGCCAAGATGAAAAAGGAGCCCGAGGCTGATACCGATCTTTCCGATGCCGCACCCGCGGCGACTTGAGGGAGTGTGAGCTATGGCGGCGACCGTTTCAGTCCACAAGATCTCTCGTTACAAGGTTCAGGTGATTACCAAGGTCCACGGCCAATCGCCCCGGCCGTCGGTGACCGTGCGTCTCTACAGCGATGGTGACGAGATGGTGGGTACCGTCGTTTTCAAAGACTATGGCGCCAACTCGGCGGAGCTTCCCCAGGGGGACTTTGATAAGAAATCGGCGACGGCTTACTTCGATATTGCCTTCTGCGACGCTTTTCTGGGGATCTTGCGGCATGAAGAAGAGCTTTATTGGAAGATTGCTTGGCGCCAGCTGGGAGCCGTCAAAACCTGCTCGGATGTTTCTTTAGATACCAAATCTGAGATCATCGGTGAGTTTTTCTCGCGCGATGATTAGAGGGCTCTGGGCCTTTATCAGAGTGCCTTTATTCTGTTTGGCGGTTGTTTGGCCTGCCTCGCTATACGCGGACTCAGATCCTTATTATGATCTAATCTATGACTTCGAGGTCACCGTCTTTTGCGGGATTGTCGATGAAGACCTCCACGCCGCCTATGCCGCTAAGCGTGGCCAGTTAGAAGCGCAAGACAAGCGTAACAAGGATCAACTAACAAGGGTTCGCATCAAAGCCATGGCTGCCGCCGATCGAGAATACAATAACCGTGGGCTGGGCGGGCATCGCCAATGGTGTGAGAGTGACGGCCGTGCCGGTGCGGAGCGTATATACCCTAATCGAATGCAACAGTGATCGGCTGCGCAACCAGCGTGCGTGGATTCTCATTTGCGAAATTTTTCCTGATCCATCCTTTTTTTCTTTTTTCTTGGCCAATCGTCAAGGCAGGCCCCGGATGGTGGAGCCGGTTTGGTGCTTAAACCGCCGGTTAGGCTGTAGGCTGGCCGTAATAGAGGGTGACCTTGTGCTGGGCCTGAGCGAAGAGCAGCCAGCGCTCGATGAAGACACCGGCGATGCCCGACAGGGCCGCTAGGCTAGCGATCACGGCGGCAATCCAGAAGGGGCCCGAGGCGGCGGCAATAGCCAGCAACGTTAGGGCAAAGGGCAAGACCCCGCCCAAGAGGAGGGCCAGCCGTCGAAGTTTGGTCGCATGCTTGCGGCCGACTTGATAGCCCATCTCCTTCATTAGGAAGTTTTCTTCGGTATGAGGCGGGTCGAGAAGGCGGACCTCGGCAAAAGCGGCCAGGCCGGTTGCCGAGCGGATATCGCTGGACTTGGGGGTCGTGTCGATGGCCTGCCAATAGCTCCACTTCACTGCCCAAGCCCCAAGAAGAGACAGGAGAACCAAGACCGCCAGGCCGTCGGCGGCAGGCAATCCGAACCACAGGCTAATGGCATAGCAGAGGAGTGCGCCTGTCATCAGGGCGAACATGAGATAAACCGGGACGGTCCACACATTGTGCCATTGAGGAATGGTTTTCAGGGATGCGTAGATCATCCCTGTGCAGATAACGGTCAAGATTGCTCCAAGAGCACTCATTAAAGCCAACAGGGACATGATATGGTTGTCGGCCTGCCAAAAAATCCATCCCAGCCATAAGAGACCAGCGGGCATATAGGTGACCAAGGCCATTACCCCTTCGCGGGAAAGCCAAGAAGAGCGCCATTGGCTCAGCGCCCGCCAGGCCCGTTCGGGATGGCCCAGGTGGAAAGTTGAGGCCATAAGCCCGATCGTGATTAGAACCAGAGCGAGGCTTAAGGAGGTAAAGCCAAGCCAGCGCACCGCCGGAAAGGCATCGGTCATGCGCAACAGGGCGACCAGGGTCAAGAGGCCATAGCCGGCGCCGGACAGAGTGGTGAAGATGAGGACGGAAAAGGCTGGATTCATGAACTAGGCTGCCCGGTCTAATCGTCGCTCAACAGGCGATCGACCCAGCCAAGGAATCCACCCTTAGGATCGGCGCTTTCTAGGGGGCCGTTGGCGCCACCTTGTTTGCCGTAGCTATCGCGGCGGGGGCGGGGCGGCAGGTATTTGTTCGTGGGCCGGTAGCCCATCTCGGGCATGAGATCCATGCCGCCCCGTTCGGCCACCAACTTGGAAACCGATGAGTCAGGATCGGCCAAATCGCCGAAATGCCGGGCCTTGGCGGGGCAAGTATTGACGCAAGCCGGTTGGCGCTGGGCTTCTTCGATCTCTTCGTTGTAGATACGGTCGATGCACAGGGTGCATTTTTTCATCACACCGCCGGTGGGATCCATCTCTCGGGCACCATAGGGGCACGCCCAAGAGCACAGTCCACAACCGATGCAGAGGTCCTCTTGCACGAGGACGATACCATCCTCCTCCCGCTTATAGGAGGCGCCGGTTGGGCAAACGGTTACACAAGCCGCATCCTGGCAATGTAGGCATGATTTGGGGAAGTGGACGGTTCGGCTCTGGCTTTGCGAGGCGCCGTCGCGGGCCGCGTTAGCGTTGTCTTCGTAAACTGCCTCAAAGGAGTGGACCCGGTTCAACCAGGCACCGCTTTGCGCCGCCCCATAGGGATTAAGGTCACTGAGGGGGGCTGGGTAGCCGCCCGTGTTCCATTCCTTGCAGTTCACCACGCAGGCATGGCAGCCCACGCAGGTATCCAGGTCGATAACCAGCCCCAGCCGCTTGGCAGGGGGATTTTGCGGGAGCGAGGTCATTTTTTGTGCCCTAGCTTGCCACCGTTATCGCCCGTTGCTTCCTGGAAGGCCGCGCCATAGCGCAACTGAGCCGGTGTTTGTCCCAGACCTTTGGGTTTTTGCAGCTCGGGAAACTGGGGCTCGGTGATGGCGCCCTCGTGGGGCAGGGCCTTTTCGATGCGGACCCTCAGGTCGTACCAGGCCGCTTGACCGGTCACGGGGTCGGAACAGGAATAGCGATAACCGCCGTCTTGTTCTGGAAGAAGATCGTCGATGAGGTGATTAAGGAGGAAGCCCTTGCTCGCCTCGCCGGCATTCCGGTCCAGATTCCAGGCCCCTTTTCGCTTACCGATGGCGTTCCATGTCCAGATGGTCTTTTCGTTGAGCCCCATCATCACCCGGACCTGCGCCTTGATCCGGCTATGACGGCTATAAACCCAAATCCAATCGTCCTCTTTTATGCCCTCAGCCTTGGCGAGGCCTTCGGAGATATAGATCCGGTTACTGCCGTGAATTTGGCGCAACCAAGCGTTCTGTGAGCCCCAAGAATGATACATGGCCATGGGGCGCTGGGTAACGGCATAGAGGGGATAGGCCTCTTCATCGTTGCAAGCGCTTTCAAAGGGCGCATACCAGAGGGGCAAGGGATCGAAGTAGGTTTTGACCCGCTCCCGATGAAGTTCCGGGGGTTGATGGGGACCATGGCCCTCCGCCGCCAAGCGGAAGCGTTGCATGATCTCGCTATAGATTTGCAAGACAATGGGCTGAGCCTGGTCGATAAAGCCCATGCGGGCGGCATAGTTCAGATAGGACTGATTGGAGTGTTTGAAATATAGCTGGTCCGGGGCCAGGTGATCCTGCCAGAAACACTGGTTGTCGATGTACTTTTGCAGCTGGTTGGGGTTGGGGGCACCCCGTCCCTTGGCGGTACCGTCCTCGCCGCGCCAACCCATCAGGCTGCCCACGCCGGGTTTGCGTTGGTGATTGATCAAGTAATCGGGGTACCCGCCGGGATATGTGGGGCTGCCGTCATCGTTGCTCATGCCCGGTAGGCCCAGGCGGGCGCCGAGTTCCAAAAGGACCTCCTGGAAGGGGCGCACATCCCGGTCGGGAGCGACCACCGGCTGGCGGATCGAATCGGCTGGTCCCTCCGGCTCACAAATGGGTCGGTCTAGGACCGAGATGCAATCCCAGCGCTCCAAATAGGTTGTATCGGGCAGCACCAGGTCCGCATAGGCTACGGTCTCGGAGTAATAAGCATCGGAATAGATAAGGCGTGGGATCTTGTACTCGCCGTCGGCGTTCTTGTCGGTCAGCATCTTTATGGTGTCCGCCGTATTCATGGCGGAGTTCCAGGCCATATTGGCCATGTACATGAACAAGGTATCAACGGGGTAGGGGTCGCCGCGCCACGCATTGGAGATGACCATGTGCAACATGCCATGGTTGGAAAGGGGATTCTCCCATGAAAAGGCCTTGTCGATACGCAAGGGCTGACCGTCGTCATCCACCAAGAGATCTTCCGGGCCCATGGGGAATCCCAGAGGTGGGCCAGGCAAGGGCGTATTGGGTGCCACATCGCCTAATTTACCGGCCGGACGCGGGCCGGGAGGAGTCGGACGAGGGAAGGGCGGCTTATATCGAAAGCCGCCGGGGCAATCGATTGAACCCAGAATAACCTGCAAGAGGTGAATGGCGCGGCAGGTGTGAAAACCGTTGGAATGGGCGGAAATGCCCCGCATGGCATGCATGGATACGGGCCGCCCGATCATCGTTTCATGCCGCTTCCCGCGCCAGTCGGTCCAAGGTTGATCGAGGACGATTTCTTCTTCAAAGGCAATTTGGGCAAGTTCGGCCGCGAGACGGCGAATTTGCTCGGCTGGAATACCCACTCTATCCGCCACGGCATCAGGGGCGTAGCCAGGATCTGAATAGGCTTGGGCCATCAAGGCAAAAGCAGGAACCGCCGAGCGACCGTCAGGCAGCCTAACCGCACCCGTTAGGCTGGGCTGAAGCTCTGGGTCACTGCAGGGCCGAAGCTGGTTTGATTTGCGGTCATGGCATAAAATCTCGTCCGCCTCGTCCCGGGCAAAAAGACCATGGTCAGGGGCTCCTTCGTCTTGGATCACCAAATAGGGGGCATTGGTGTAACGGGCCAGGTAGTCCGCATCCACCTTACCCGCCCGTAGCAGCTCGTAGACCAGCGACAGGATAAATAGGCCGTCCGTACCGGGGTTCAGACCAACCCATTCATCGGCAATGGCCGAATAGCCGGTCTTGATGGGGTTAATGGAGACGAATTTGGCGCCATTGGCCTTGACCTTGGCCAGGCCGGTCTTGATGGGATTGCTGTCGTGATCCTCGGCCACGCCGAACATCATGAGGTACTTGGTGCGGTCCCAATCGGGCTGGCCGAACTCCCAAAAAGAACCGCCGATAGAATAGAGTCCGGCAGAGGCCATATTGACCGAGCAAAAGCCCCCGTGCGCTGCATAGTTGGGGGTGCCGAATTGACTAGCCCACCAGCCGGTCAGGGCTTGGCTTTGGTCCCGGCCGGTGAAAAAGGCGAGCTTGCGCGGATCCTCGTTACGAATGGCACTGAGCCACATTGTGGCGGTCTGAAGAGCTTCGTCCCACTCAATTTCCTTGAATTCGCCAGCCCCCCGTTCGCCAACCCGCAAAAGGGGCTTGGTCAGCCGAGCCGGAGAGTAGTGCTGCATAATCCCGGCAGAACCTTTGGCACAGAGCACACCCTTGTTGATGGGATGATTGGGATTACCTTCGATGTAACGGATGGCGCCGTCTTTGAGGTGAACCTTAATGCCGCAACGGCACGCGCACATATAACAGGTTGAATATTTAACCTCGTCCCCAATCTTTTGATTGGTATCGATCGGGCGATCTTTTGTATGATTTCGTCCGACGACCGACATTGGGACTTTATCCTTTTCCTTTTCATGAGTTGGCCCAAATGGGGGCCAAAAGGCTGTATGACCTTAGCCTTTGAAAATGATATGTGGGCTTAGAGGTTATTTGCCCGTGGGGCAAGGACCATGGTTTGGCCTAGAATTTAATCTCGGAAAACCCTAACGATTAGAGCCAGATACCGATCGTTGGTAAGGCCAAGGGCGGCTTTGTTCCTGGGTAAGGCCGTGGCGCCGTGAGCGCTTTGTCGCGGCCTGCCAAGCAGGCTGAGCAATTGGCTCGTAATAAGCCGGAATCATTGTATAATTCAGCTAATTTTGGGAAAGGCTCGGCAAGATTTTGCTGTGGGGACGAGGGTTATTGCGCAAATGCGGGATTTAATATTTCCGGTTAAGCACAACAGCGGGGTTGGCCTGCAAACCCAGCTTCGGCGCCAGTTGGTGGACGCCATTGTCGATGGTCGCCTATCCGGCGACGAACCCTTGCCATCGTGCCGGCGCATGGCCCAGTCGCTTGGTGTGTCCCGAAATACGGTTGTTCTGGCCTATCAGGCCTTGGCTGATGAGGGTTTGCTGATCTCGCGCGAGCGAGTCGGCTATTTTATTAACGCTGAGCTGGCCTTCGACTTGGCACAGGCGCCAGAACAAAAGACGGAGAATTTGGAGGCGCCCGTGGATTGGGAGGGTCGCTTCCAAATCCGCCCGTCTGAACAGCAACACGTGGCCAAGCCGCGGGATTGGACCAAATACCGCTACCCCTTTATTTACGGGCAAACAGACCCCAGCCTTTTTCCCGTCACTGCCTGGCGGCTGTGCTCGCGGCAGGCCTTGGGGATTTCGTCCATCCAGGACTGGTCCGAGGACCGCTTTGACCAAGATGACCCGCGGCTTATTGAAGAGGTGCGGGCTCGAGTCCTGCCCCGTCGCGGCATCAAGGCTTCGGAAGATGAAATTCTCATAACACTCGGCGCGCAAAATGGGATTTTTTTGATTGCCCAATTGCTTGCCGGCCCAGACACGCAAATCGGCTTTGAAGATCCAGGCTACGTGGATGCCCGGCATATCTTTCAAATTGTCGGAGGGGAATTGAAAGCCCTTCCCGTCGACGAGCATGGATTGGTTGTGGATGGGGAATTGGATGATTGTGACTGTATCTATGTCACCCCAAGTCATCAATCACCGACCACGGTGACCTTGCCGATCGAGCGCCGCAACGCCCTACTGCGGAAGGCTGAGGAAAAGGGCATTTTGATCATAGAGGATGATTATGAGGCGGAAACAAACTTTGTCTCCGCGCCGACGCCCGCGTTGAAGTCCATCGACCATAATCAGCGGGTGATCTATTTGGGGAGCTTTTCCAAGTACTTGGCACCGGGGATTCGCATGGGCTACATGGTGGCAAGCCGCGAACTGATTCGCGAAGCCCGTTTTCTGCGACGCTTGATCATGCGTCATCCGCCGGCCAACAATCAGCGAACCTTGGCCTATTTCATCGCCGGTGGCTACTACGATGCCCTGGTCCATCGTTTGCAGCGGGGATACCGGCAAAGGTGGGAAAAACTGGGCGACGCCTTGGAAAAACATCTGCCGCAAACAACCCGCATGAAGTCTCAAGGCGGCACAAGCTTCTGGGTGACCTGTCCGCCCGAGGTGGATTGCGACCAACTCGTCATGGCGGCGCGCCAGCACGGACTGCTTATCGAGTCGGGTACCGATCATTACTATGCCGATGAAGCTCCGAAAAATCACCTGCGGCTCGGATTTTCATCCATTGAATTGAGCCGTATCGAGCCGGGCATCAAACTGTTGGCCGAGTTGATGGGGCAGGTGGCGTCAAGCGGAATTGGGAACCGAAAAAAGCGGGCTTAGAGTGCTTTCAACTCGCTCGACACCGGCTCTAGGCGTCGATGATCGAATCCACCTCGCCCTGATCATTGCTGGGCAAGGATCCATTGATCATGGCCGACAGGCTTTCGACGCTCCGATTGAGCTTGCTCATGATGGTATCCCCCCAGGCATCCAGGGACTCAACTTTGTCCGCGGCAAGCTTGCCTTCCAAGATCGTGAGGCCATAAGCAATGCGGTTATTCAACTCGGTCACGGCAGCATCGAAAGGCCGGCGATAGGCTTCCGGCGCTTTTTCATAGGCTTGAATAATCAGCTCCGCATCGGCTAGACCGCTATCTTGGAAGTGCTCCTGATAGGTCTTTGGTTGCCAAGCACGGGCATCCTCCAGGCAATCGGGCATGCTGGGGATGAGCTCCATGAGCATGATTATCTCGTTGAAATGGTTCAAATAATCTGTTGCCAAAAAGGAGTCCGGATTGACATTGGCCGCTTTGAGCCGGTCGATTGAAAAAGCGAGTTGGCCGAGCGCTGCCTGGTGGTCCGATGCCTCCTTTTGGGCAGTGACGGCAGCCTGGGTGGCAGGGTTCAAGGTCTTTCTCCTGATCGGCCAAGGTTCGGAATTATTGGGCTCGGTCTGCTTTGAGCAGCAGTTTCAGCCAACCATCAACACTAGGCCCGTTAGGTTTCGATTTGGTTTAAATGATCCGACTAGACACACTAGATTGTTGATTCGGATCAGCTTTCTAGCGACTGGCTTACAATTGAAGCCAACGCAGCAGCGGCCAGGCGGGCCTCGGGCGGATCGGCGCGGGAGGTCAGCACGATGGGCGCAGCCGCCCCCAAGACCAGGCCCGCGGCGCACGCGCTCATGTAGTATACCATGGCTTTAAAAAGGACATTGCCCGCCTCAATTGCGGGCATGAGCAGCACGTCGGCCTGACCGGCGACTTTGCTAGCAATGCCTTTGATTTTCACAGAGTGCGGGGAGACCGCCAGATCCAGGGCAAAGGGGCCTTCCACCAAGGCGCCCTCGATTTCGCCATTTCCAGCACGGGCGACAATGTCGGCGGCCTCCATACTGGTGGGCATGGCCGGATTTGGCGTTTCCGTTGCCGAGATCACCGCCACCTTGGGACAGGCCTGGCCCAAGGCATGTTGGAAGGAAATGGCATTGCGCAGGATATCCATGCGCACATCGACGCTGGGTGCCACATTGACGGCGGCGTCGGTGATGGAGAGAGCACCTTCACGGCCTGGCGCAGTCATGTAAAAGATATGGCTTAAGCGCCGACCGGTGCGGAGCCCTTTTTCCCGGTCGATCACCGCCCGCATTAGTCGATCCGTGTGGATCTGCCCCTTCATGAGCGCCTTGGCCTGCTTTTTTCGCACCAGTTCAACCGCTTTTGCGGCGGTATCTTCTTCGCCGTCGGCGGAAACGATCTCAAAATCACCCAAGGGCCACTGGATTTCTGCAGCGATTTTTTTAATGCTCGCTGGATCGCCAACCAGGTAGGGCAGAATGAGTCCTTCATCGTGGGCGGCCTTTACACTTTCTAGGGCCACGCTTGACTCGGCGCCCGCAACGGCCATGGGTGTGGGCTCGCCCTGGCCTGCCAGAGTGAGAAGATGCTGCGGACACTCGAAGGGAAGCTGACTGAGCATGACAGGAAACTCGACTTTAGAAGGAATTCATCTTTCGGGAAATGATCCCCATGGTCTCTAACAGTCTAACATTGCCCTTGGCAAGGTGGGGCAAATTCGGCCGGGCCGAGAATTTCCCAGATGAGCGTTGCGTCTTTATGGGGTCTAGCGCACACTGAGCCAATGCGCGGTTGTTTGCGGTTGGCAGAGATTTGCTTCTGTTGACCTTTTTTTTCGGCATCTGAAGGCGGCCCCTTTTTCGCGGTTCCTTTTGCGGCCCATTTTCACGGTGAGGAGGTCTTTATGGTTGTCGCTCCTAATTCCGCTGCGGCACGGGACGTGGCCTATATGCTTCATCCCTACACCAACTTGGCGGCCCACCAAGAAAAAGGCCCCGCGATCATGACCAAGGGCGAGGGCGTCTACCTTTGGGATGAGGACGGCAAGCAATATATCGAAGGTCTGGCAGGCCTGTGGTGCGTGGGTTTAGGGTTTAGCGAAAAGCGCTTGGTGGCTGCCGCCACCCGCCAGCTTGAGGCCTTGCCCTATAGCCACATCTTTACCCACCGTTCCACGCCCCCCGTTATTGAGCTGGCCGAGCGCCTCATGGCCATCGCGCCGGCGCCGCTGGCCAAGGCGTTTTTTGCTAATTCAGGATCTGAGGCAATCGATAGCGCAATCAAATTCGCCTGGTACTACAACAATGCGCTGGGTCGGCCGGAGAAAAAAAAGATCATCTCTCGCAAGCGGGCCTACCACGGCGTGACCATCGCTGGCGGGTCCTTGACCGCCCTGAGCTACGTGCAAACGGGATTTGATTTGCCCATTGACGGCATCCTTCACTGCGGCACGCCCGATCATTACCGGAATGGACATCCCGGCGAAAGCGAGATTGACTTTGCCGACCGCCTTGCCGCCGAGTTGGATCAGCAGATTATCGACGAAGGGCCTGAGACCGTGGCGGCCTTTTTTGCCGAACCGGTCATGGGAGCGGGCGGAGTCGTTGTGCCGCCGGAGACTTATTTCGAAAAAATCCAAGCAGTGCTGAAGCGTCACGATGTCTTGATGGTTGCTGATGAGGTGATCTGTGGCTTTGGCCGAACCGGAAACATGTGGGGCTCGCAGACCTATGGTATCCAACCGGATATTTTAACCTGCGCCAAGCAGCTTTCGTCCGCCTACTTGCCTATCTCGGCGGTATTGGTATCGGATCGGGTTTATCAAGTTTTTGAAGATTATGGAAAGCAGGTCGGTAACTTTGGCACAGGCTTTACCTATGGCGGTCATCCGGTGCCAGCGGCAGTTGCGGTTGAGACGCTGAAAATTTACGAGGAAGACGACATTATCGGACACGTGCGGGCCGTTTGTCCTCATTTCCAAGAGCGTCTTTCCGACTTGTCTGATCATCCTTTGGTGGGTCAAAGTCGGGGCGTCGGCCTGATCGGGGCGGCCGAGATTGTCGCAGATAAGGAAACTAAGGAGTCCTATCCGCCGGTTGCCAAGGTGGCTCAGCAGGTTGTGGATCATGCCATGGATGAGGGTTTGATCCTGCGCGCTTGTCCCGGTGACATCGTGGGCATTTGCCCGCCGCTGATTATCAAGAGTGACGAAATCGATCTGTTATTCGACCGACTAACCCGGGCCCTTGATAAAACCCTAGGCCAACTGTGATTAACCATTCGTCGAGGACCCTCGGCACCCTTTAGAAGTGGAGAGTAAAAATATGAGCAAGGTCGCCTTTATCGGTTTGGGCGTCATGGGTTATCCAATGGCTGGTCATTTAGCGTCCGCCGGACATGAGGTGACGGTTTATAATCGAACCACCGCAAAGTCTGAAGCCTGGATGGCGCAACATGGCGGCGCTTTCGCGGAAACCCCCCGTCAAGCAAGCGAGGGCGCCGAGCTTGTCTTCATCTGTGTTGGCAACGATGACGATCTTCGCTCCGTAGTTTTGGGCTTGGATGGGGCACTGGCCGGCATGACCGCGGGCACGGTGCTGGTGGATCACACCACCGCCTCGGCCGAGGTAGCCCGCGAGCTGGCGCAAGTGGCCAAGGAACAAGGGATCGACTTTATCGACGCGCCCGTCTCCGGAGGACAAGCCGGCGCTGAAAATGGCGTCCTCACCGTGATGTGCGGGGGTGAAAAAGCACCATTCGAGCGGGCCCAACCGGCCATCGATTGCTTTGCGCGGGCCGTTAACCTGATGGGTCCCAGCGGATCCGGTCAATTGACCAAGATGGTGAACCAGATTTGCATTGCCGGGCTGGTGCAGGGCCTTTCGGAAGGCCTCAATTTCGGTATGAAGGCCGGTTTGGAGATGGATCAAGTGATCGATGTGATTTCCAAAGGCGCGGCCGGATCGTGGCAGATGGAAAATCGGGGCGGGACCATGTGCCGGAATAAGTTTGACTTCGGCTTTGCCGTGGATTGGATGCGCAAGGATCTGGACATTTGCTTTGCCGAATCCAAACGCAACGGCGCGCGTCTGCCGGTGGCTCATCTGGTGGATCAGTTTTATGCTCAGGTCCAGGCCCGGGGCGGCCAGCGGTGGGACACCTCAAGCCTTATTCACCTCCTAATGCATGATTAGGAGGGACCGTCTTCCTGCTTCTTCACCCGGTTCCAGACCTCGTCCATGGCCTCGAGACTGACCCCGTCTAAATCATGATCAAAGCTCGTTTCCACCTGACGGAAGCGACGTTCGAATTTAGCATTGGCGCGGCGCAGGGCCGCTTCGGGATCGACCTTTAGGTGACGGGCCAGGTTGGCGGCGACAAAAAGCAGGTCGCCCACTTCTTCCTCGATTTTATCGGCGGACAGTCCCCGTTCCATGGCGTCGCGGACCTCGCCGCTTTCCTCTTCTATCTTGGCAAAGACCGGATCAGTGTCGGGCCAATCAAAACCCACCCGTGCGGCCCTGTTTTGCAGTTTGATGGCGCGGGTCAGACCGGGCAGCCCCACGGCGATCCCATCAACAACGCTGACCGGCCCATCGGCGGCGGCCTGCCGTTCGGCTGCCTTGTGGTCCTCCCAGGCTCGGTTCTGAGCGGCCACTCCGTCAATTTCCTTCGCGCCGAACACATGGGGATGGCGGCGAAGCATCTTGTCGCAAATGGCGGCGACCACGTCGGAGAAATCAAAGGCCTCTTCCTCTTCGGCCATGCGAGCGTGGAAGACCACCTGAAGCAGGAGATCGCCCAGCTCGTCGCGAAGGTCGGCCATATTCTTGCTGCGGATAGCTTCGGCAACCTCGTAAGCCTCTTCGATGGTATAGGGCGCGATGCTTTCGAAATCCTGATCTAAATCCCAAGGGCAGCCGCCGTTGGGAGAGCGAAGCTGGGCCATGATGTGAAGCAGGCGGTCAATGTGGCCGGCTGGATAGGAGATGTCGGTTTTGGGATTGGAGCTGCTCATGGCGCGAGCATAAAGTGGAGTGGCGCGGTGGACCAGCCTTGCCGGATCGTTCGAGCGAAATACTATCCTGTCCCTTATAAAAGTAGTGGTTTTTAGTATTATTGAATAACAATAAAATAAAGTGAGATATGATAATGCCTGATGTCGCCACCTCTGAGTGGTTTTCGCTTAGAGAGTACCCGGGAGGCATCTTCGCCATTCGGGAAGCCCATATCGATCCCTTTCTAAGCGGTGTGGCCTGGGTGCTTACGGGTAGAGAGTCCGCCCTGTTGATTGACAGTGCCACTGGGGTGCGATCGATCCGGGGCTTTATTGACGGGCATTTTTCGCTTCCCGTGACAGCGGTGGCGCTCAATTGTTTTTATGATCACGCGGGCGGATTGCACGAATTTGAGGCGAGGGCGGCCCATCGCGGCGATGTGGCGGCCTTGGAGACGCCCAGTGCCAAGAGTTCGGTTGCGGACCTCTTTGTCAGCGATGATATGTTCTTGGAGATGCCGGCGCCGGGCTTTCGTGCCCAGGATTATCGTTTGCGGCCGGCCAAGATCACTCATGTTCTCTCGGATGGTGATTGTTTCGATCTGGGTGGACGGCGCATAAGCGTCATTCATACGCCGGGCGTGACGCCGGGAAGTATATGCCTGTGGGAGGAAGAAACCGGGGCACTGTTTACCAGCGACACCTTGTTTATTGACCCCGAAGGACGCCTGCCTTTGCCGCGCGACAAGGAGAGTTTTTATGCCAGCCTAAAGCGCTTGAGGGATTTACCGGTCCAACAGGTTTTCCCGGGCCATTTTGGGCCTTTTGACCGCGACAAAATGGATTGGCTCATTGAACAGTATTTTTAGAAGTTGGTAGATGGGGCGGGGAGGGATGCCGTTTTGCGTTTAAAGTACCATCCTATCTGACTGATGTTGCGGAGAAAAACGGCACATTAGTTATTCGAGTGCCTTTTCCAGTGCTGTCTCACAATGAATGAGCGTGGTATCGAATACGGGTACCGAGACGTTGCCTTGATTGAGCAACATCCCGACCTCGGTGCATCCCAGGATCAGGCAGTCTGCGCCCGTCCGGATCAGGCGTTCGGCAATAGCAACATAGGCCGCCTGGCTTTCTTTAGTCGTTACGTTTTTACAAAGCTCGTCGTAAATGATGCGATGGGTCTCAGCGCGGTCTTTCGCATCGGGAATGACGGGACTCAAGCCAGCGGCGGAAAGCCTATCCGTGTAAAACGATTGCTCCATGGTAAAGGCGGTCGCCATCAGCCCTGGTGACGTATGCCCGGCCGACTTAACCCGCCGCGCGGTGGCATCGGCGAGGTGCACCAGGGGAAGGGAGATCCCATACATCATCTGATCCGCCAATTTATGCATGGTGTTGGTGGCCAGGACGAGGAAATCGGCGCCGCCCCGCGCCAGCGCCTTGGCTTCACTATTAAGGATGATCCCGGCCTGGTCCCATTTTCCCACCACTTGAAGGGCCTCGATCCGTTCGAAATCGAGAGACCGGATTAAGAGCTCGGGCGAATGAAGACCGCCGAGACGTTGCTGGGTCAATTCGCAAAGATGCCGATAGTAGATCATTGTCGACGCGGCGGACATTCCGCCAAGAATACCGATAGTTTTCACGGTTGTACGTTCCTCTCAATACGATCCTTTTTGCGACACCGCCGCAACAGCGAAGTAACCCAGAGTCAACTCGAAATCAGAAGGCATCCTATCAACTTCCATCAGGGCACGTCTTCATCATTACAGGGGTGAGGCGCGCTACCGGTAATGCTACTCCATAGGAAAATACGCATAATGTATATTATGGAAAATAATGGATAGCTTTAGGGGGGGTGAGAATTTGTAGTTTGTTGCGGTTTCCGGGAGGTTTGATCTTAGGCGTTCAATGGCTTGGGTGATCCCTCACCATTGCTCAAAGCAATGTATTAGATCACATGATGCCTTCTCTCTCGAAATACCGTTTAGAAGTCACGCTTTATATTTCCTTTATGAAGGACGCTCTCGCCATAGGCCAATGGCTTGATTCATGAACCAGCCCAGAGACTGAAATTTTAGCGCTGGTTGACGGCTCGACGCCGACAACGCCATGGCGCTTTGTGTCGGCACGATGTAGCTTCGCGCCATGACCATAGATATAGAAAATCTGGATACGGAAACGGCTGAGGCCCTGGTCTCGCCCAGTTTATTGGACGGCGAGCTGCAAAAGCGTCTTGAGTGTAAACTGGTAGACCTGATGGCGTCGGGGCTTAGCGGCTTTGAGCATGGCTGTGACGACCTGGCGGACCGGCTGCCGGCCTGGGTCTCGGAATTCTACGCGCTTTATCCATCTCGCGTCGTGCGGGATAATTCGGGTGGCAGCGGTTTTAATGACAGCCTGTGGCTTTTTGTGCTGGCGCGCCTTTTTGATCCGGAAATCATTGTTGAAAGCGGCGTTCACAAAGGTCATAGCAGCTGGATTTTTCGTCAAGCATGCCCGAATGTAAGGTTGTTTTGCTTTGATATTACTTTAAAAAAATTAATCCATCTTGATGAAAACGCGGAATATTTTGAAAAGGATTGGATGGAAGAGGATCTCAATGACCTCTTAGAAAATTATGACAAAGCATTGATTTTCTTCGATGATCATATCAACCATGCTCGACGGATTAGAGAGGCCAAAGCGCGTGGCTTTCGTTGGGCCCTTTTTGATGATAATTTGCCGGCTGAGGCTATTTATGCCACTGGGGGGCCGCCACTGCCGACCTTGGCCATGATGATGGACCCTAGCTTGCAACCGGGCTGTGAACTGGCTTGGACAAGAAAGGGAAAAGCTTACAAATACCGCTATAAAGCGGAGGACGTTCAGGGAGCTATTGAGGTGATCGAGACCTATACCATGTTGCCGGATTTGGCCCAGGTAAACCACTATTCGCTGGGATCCGGCCTTAGTGTTGTTAAGCTGAAGCGCTAATCCATGGCCGAACCGGAGTTTTTCTTGGACCGTTGCCCCGGATGTAAAAGGGAAAACGGGTTCCAGCCGCTTTGGCGATGGGCGAAAATGATCGCCATTGTGGGTGTTGCCGCGACCTCCTTCGGATCGAGCGCGGCGAATGCTGCGGTTCAAATTTACGAATCTCCGCAGCCAGGTGGTGCCATCACCCTGCAAGAGACACCCGCCCTTGTGGAGATGGTGGAATCCGGCGAGTTGCCGCCCATTGCCGAGCGTTTGCCAGAAAATCCTGCTATTTCGCAGACCACCGAGTTCCGAGATATTGGTAAATCGGGCGGTGACCTTCACACCCTGGTGACCCGAGCCAAGGACACGCGGCTTTTGGTCGTCTACGGTTATGCGCGCCTCATATCCTTTGACGATGAACTGAATTTGGTACCCGATATTTTGGAGCGTTTGGAGGTGGAAGACGGGAAGGTCTTCACCCTACATCTGCGCAAAGGGCACCGCTGGTCCGACGGACATCCCTTTACCACAGAGGACTTTCGGTATTTTTGGGAAGACGTGGCCAACAACGACGCGCTGTTTCCCACCGGGCCACCGGTGGAGTTAAAGGCGGGCGGCGTTCCGGCTCAGGTGGAGATAATCGACGAGACCACCATCCGCTATTCCTGGCCCTCCCCCAATCCCTTTTTCGTGCCGGCCCTAGCGGGTGCGCGGCCGCTTTTCATCTTTCGGCCGGCCCACTATATGAAGCAATTCCACCAAAAATATGGGGACCAAGCCCACATCGATCAGGCCGCCAAAAAGGCCGGCGTGCGCAACTGGGCGGAACTGCATAATCGCCTGGACAATCTTTATAAATTCGACAATCCGGATCTGCCGACCTTGCAGCCCTGGTTCAACACGGTGCGCCCGCCCACCACGCGCTTTATCGCCAAGCGCAATCCCTATTACCACCGGATCGATGAATCGGGTCAGCAACTCCCCTACTTCGATCGCTTTATCTTGAACGTGGTCGGCGCCGCCCTGGTGCCGGCGAAATCGGGTGCGGGGGAATCCGACCTGCAGGCGCGTGGTCTGAACTTTACCGACTACACTTTTTTGAAGGAAAACGAGGCGCGCAGCGGCTATGACGTGCGTCTGTGGCGCAACATGAAGGGCTCCCAATTAGCGCTTTATCCGAATCTGACGGTGAACGACCCCGATTGGCGGGCCCTACTGCGGGATGTGCGCTTCCGCCATGCCCTGTCCCTGGGCATCGATCGGGAAGAGATCAATGATGTGATCTATTACGGGCTCTGCGTGATCGGCAATAATGGAGTGCTGCCGGACTCGCCGCTCTATAATGAAGAGTTTCATCTGGCCTGGACCCAATTCGACCCGGATTTGGCCAACAAATTATTGGACGAAATTGGACTGACCGAGCGCAATAAGGATGGCATCCGCTTGATGCCCAACGGCAAGCCCTTGGAGATCATCGTTGAAACCGCTGGCGAAAATACCGAAGAGGTAGACGTTCTTGAGCTGATCCACGACACCTGGTTGGACATCGGCGTGAAACTCTACACCAAGCCGTCCCAACGGGAGCTCTTGCGCAACCGGATCTTTGCCGGGGATACGGTCATGGCCATGTGGTACGGCTATGACAATGGTATCCCCACCGCGGACATGAGCCCGGAATGGCTTGCACCGGTTCATCAGCATTCCTTCCACTGGCCCAAATGGGGGCAGTATCAGGAGACAAGCGGCCATGCTGGGGAAAAGGTGGATATGCCCCTGCCCCAGGAACTGATGGATCTTTACAACGAATGGATCGCCTCGGGCAGCACAGAAGAACGGGCGGAAATTTGGCACCGCATGCTGGAGATCCATTCGGAGCAGACCTATACCATCGGCCTGGTTGCCCAAGTACCCCAGCCCGTGGTGGTCTCGAATGAGATCCACAACGTACCGGAAGAAGGGATCTTCAACTGGGACCCGGGTGCTCAATTCGGCATCTATCGGCCGGAGACCTTTTGGCGGGGGCAATAGGCGGAAACGGTAACATCAGCGATTTGGGGTGGTGGAGACTAAGACCGCCCTGTCCGATGCTGGGTCAAAATTATCCCAACGCAACACCAAAATCCGCCGAGGGCTATGGCTGCGACGACGTCGCTGAGGTAATGGACAGACAGATAGAGGCGGCTAATGGCCACCAATGCGGCCAGGCAAAAGGCCAAGGCGACCCAAACAATGCGTTGATTGGGCCGATATTGGCATAGAATAAAGGCCAGGAAACCATAAAGCGCGGCGGCAAGGGCCGTGCTGCCGCTCGGGAAAGAGGCAGAGTTTTCCACGATGCCGGCGAGAGGCTCGGGCCTGGCCCGGCCAATCAGCCATTTGATCGTGGTAAAAGAAATCAATGTCCCCAAAAAGGTGAGCCAAAGGCCAGGTATAGGCTCCCATTGCCGACGGCCTCCAAGCCACAGGCTGGCTATCAGGCAAACTCCAAGTGTAATAGAAAAGCCCCCCAACCAGGAAAATGCGTGAAAGACGGGAAACAGGCTCGGAACGCGAAGGTCGTTAAGTGCCTGTTGGACGTGGTGATCGAGTTGAACCAATAGGCCATTTGTCGTGACTTGAAAGAGGTAAAATCCAAAGATGAGCGCCAATCCTAGGGCCACCCAAAGCGGGCGCGGATGTCCTTGTGGTCTCATTCCGCAGCCTCCAAGACCAGCCCATCGTACCCCGGCTCCACGCCGGGCGGGCAGCGTGATAGGAGGTCAGCGTAGTCGATTTGCTGATTGAGGTGGGTGAGAACGGCGCGCCGGGGATTGACCCGTTCGATCCATGCGAAGCTTTGCTCTGTGTGGGAATGGGTCGGATGGGGCTGATCGCGCAGGCAATCCACGATCCAAACATCTACGCCCTTTAAGATATCGAAGGCTTTTTCATCCAAGGCCTTGGCATCGGTGGAATAGCCGATCGGGCCGATGCGAAAGCCGAGGGTCCTTTCGGGGCCGTGATTTTGCTCAAAAGGGATAATCGGGATTCCCGCAACGTCGAAGGGTCCGGATATTTCGTGATCCACCATGAGAGGACGGTAGAGGCTTTCCGGGTTGGCGGAGGACGCAAAGGCATATCCGAAGCGAAGGGTTAGCAAGCGTCGGGTTTCCCGGTCCATATAGGCATCGACAGACTTTCTCCCATAGCCCACCATGTTGCGCAGCTCGTCCAGCCCATGGCAGTGATCCGCGTGGGCGTGGGTGTAGAGCACGGCGTCCAAGCGTTGAATGCCATTATCGATGATTTGGTCGCGTAGATCCGGCGAGGTGTCGATGAGGATGACGACTGGCCCCTCCTCCACCAGAATGGACACCCGGCGACGGCGGTTTTTTGGATTTTGAGGATCGCAAACTCCCCAGTCCCCGCCGGGCTTGCCATTTGCCAAGGGGACGCCGCCGGAGCCGCCGCAGCCCAGAATGGTCACTTTCATGCCGACGCCGAACTCCGCGGGACCTTGGAGAAAAGATTAAAAAAATTATCGCTGGTCTGCCCGGCCAAATCTTCCAGAGGCACACCCCGCAGCTCGGCCAAAAACTGGGCAGTATGAATGACGTTGGCGGGCTCGTTGGTTTTTCCCCGCTTGGGGACCGGCGCCAGATAGGGTGAGTCGGTTTCCACCAACAAGCGATCCGACGGAATTTCTAGGGCCACGTCGCGCAAGGCTTGGGCGCTTTTAAAAGTAACAACGCCGGCCAGAGAGATGGAAAAACCCATATCCAGGCAAGCGCGTGCCAACTGGGCGCTGCCGGTGAAGCAATGGATCACCGCGGGAAAGGGCGCTTTTTCATGTTCGGACTGCAGGATGGACAGGCTGTCATCCTCGGCATCCCGGCTGTGCACGATGAGAGGCAGGCCGGTTTGCCGGGCAGCGTCGATATGGGCGAGAAAGGAGATCCGTTGGGCCTGACGCGGAGAGTGTTCGTAATAGTAATCCAAGCCGGTTTCGCCGATGCCCACGACCTTATCGTGGCGCGTCAGTTCGATTAGGCGATCGCTGGTCTCCTGTCCCTCCTCGGCCGCTTCGTGGGGGTGCACGCCCACAGAGCAAAAAACCCGGTCGTAGGATTGGGCAATACCCTTGATCCGCTCGAACTCGGAGAGCTTGGTGCAAATGGTGACCATGGTGCCCACCCCTGCTCGCTCGGCACGACCGACAATCTCGTCCAGGTCGTTTTCTTTTTCCAAGTAGTCCAGATGGCAGTGGGAATCGACCAGCAGGGGAGAATCAACCAGCATGGCGTTCAGGCCTCATCCTCTTCCACAAAGCGGGGAAAGACTCCCTGGGGCTTCGGCAGAGGGGTTCCGGGCGCCAAAACATCTTCCAGCTTGTCGAATCCCCGCTGAGCTTCCGGCACGGCCAGTTGATCCAACATCGCGGCCATGGCGTGTGGCATGACTGGCTGAGTAAGCAAGGCCAGGCGGCGCACGGTCTCCGCCAAGACATAGAGCACTGTAGCCATACGAGCCGGGTCGCTTTTGCGCAAGGCCCAGGGGGCCTGCTCGTCCACATAGACGTTGGCTTGGGAGATCACCGACCAGGTCCCTTCTAAAGCCTTATGGAAAGCTTGCACATTGTAATGGGCGCGCAACTGATCCAAGAGGCCGCTTGCGGCGGTCAAAAGTTTTTCGTCTGATTCGGTGAAGTCGCCGGGCGCGGGCACCGCGCCACCGCAATTCTTGGCGATCATAGATAGGACCCGCTGTGCCAAGTTTCCGAATTGGTTTGCCAGGTCATAGTTGATCCGCCCGACCATGGCGCGGCGGGAGAAGTCCCCATCGTTCCCGAAGGGCACTTCGCGCAACAGGAAGTATCGCACTTGGTCCAGACCGTATGTCTCCACCAATTGATGGGGGTCGATGACGTTGCCGAGAGATTTCGAAATTTTCTGCCCTTCGTTTGTCCACCAGCCATGGGCAAAAACCCGTTTGGGTGTCTCCAAGCCGGCAGACATCAAAAAGGCGGGCCAGTAGACGGCATGAAAGCGCAGGATATCCTTGCCAACCATGTGCAGATCGGCGGGCCAATAAGTCTGATAGGAATCGCACTCAGTATCGGGATAGCCGGCAGCAGTGATGTAGTTGGTCAAGGCATCCAGCCAGACATACATTATGTGATCGTCATCGCCGGGGACCGGAATACCCCAATTGAAGGTGGTTCGGCTGACGGATAGGTCCTTTAAGCCGCCGCGTACGAAGCTGATGACCTCGTTGCGGCGGGTGACCGGCAGGATGAAATCCGGATTGGCCTCATAAAAGTCGAGCAAGCGGTCTTGCCAGGCGGACAGGCGGAAGAAGTATGACGGCTCCTCCACCCATTCGCATTCGGCGCCGCTGGGGGCAATCATCTTACCGTCCGCGGATTTGGTCAGCTCTTTTTCGTCGTAAAAGGCCTCGTCACGGACCGCATACCATCCGGGATAGCTGGCCAAGTAAATATCACCGGCCGCGGCCAACCTCTCCCATAGGGCTTGGCAGGACGTTTTGTGGCGGGCCTCGGTGGTGCGGATGAAATCGTCGTTGGAATAGTTTAGGGCGGCGGAAAGATCGCGGAAGTTTTGCGACACACGGTCGGTAAAGCTTTGCGGGTCCAAGCCGGCCGCCAGGGCCGATTTTTCAACCTTTTGGCCATGTTCGTCGGTCCCGGTGAGGAATTTGACGTCAAAGCCGTCTAGCCGTTTAAAGCGGGCCAGAACATCGCAGGCCAAGGTGGTGTAGGCGTGGCCGATATGCGGCGAATCGTTCACATAATAGATCGGGGTCGTGATGTAATAAGGCCTGGGGCCGGTGTCCTGGGGCATTCTGGGGCTACGCCTTTGATGGGGTTTGATCCACCCAAGCAAATGGCCGAAAGGGGTTGGTTCCCCTCCCGCCAAGGGGCAATCTCACTCAAAGCTGACAGTTTTGTTTACATACTGGGGAAAGGGCGCAAGGGCAAGGGATTGGCAAAAATGGACCTGGTATCCGTGGAGGTCAGGCTTTCGCTAGACTCTGGGACAAGAGCTGCAGGCCATTGATCACCGCTTGTTTTTTGTCCAGGTTAGCGGCCTCGGTTTCCCGGAAGAGAGCTGCCAGAGCCTCACGAGCGGTCAACCAATTTGTTGGGGATGACGTGGCGAGCAACCGGCGCATGGTCTCGCTCTCGCCCGGCATTACCTCTTGAGGGAACACACCCGAGGCTCCGGCGCGAACCAGGCGCGCCAGCCACCACAAAAGCAATTCGTGACCGCTGCGAAAAGCCTCACCGTCGGTGCCCCTAGCAAGGCGATCGCCCAACTCATGAAGGCTTTGAATTTTGAGGTCGGGGAGCTGTTTCAAGATGCTGAGCAGGCTCGCAAAAAGGTCCAGACTACCATTACGATGCAGGGTCAAGGCCCGGCCAATTGAACCGTCGCTCAGAGCCGACAACGCGGATCGATCCGCCGGCTCCAGCGCCCGGTCATAGCGCGCCAAAAGGCTGTCCAAGTCCGCCGTAGACAGCGCTGACAAAGGTAAATCGCAACAACGCGAGCGTATGGTGGGTAGGACAGCGCCCTTGCCGTGGCAGACCAGCAGCATGAGGCTGCGCGCCGGCGGCTCCTCAAGAGCCTTGAGCAGGGCATTGGCGGCATTGCGGGTCATGTCATCGACCGCATCGACGACGACAACGCGCCATCCGCCTTCGCTGGAGGTCATGTGCAAAAAGGAGATCACCTTGCGGGTTTCCTCGACGGAAATGCTCGCCGGAAGACGCCCCTTCTCATCGGCGCGCCGGCGTAGGGTCATCATGTCCGCGTGGCTTTCGGAGGCTACCCAACGGAAAACTTGATCACTCTCATCAATGGCCAGGCCTTGCGCCGGTGCCCCGAACATGTCCCGGGCACCGCCCCCGGCCAAGACAAATCGAGCAAAGCGAAAAGCCAAAGTGGCCTTGCCGATGCCACGCGGCCCTGAAATCAACCAGGCATGGGGCAAGCGGTTGGATTCAAAGGCTTGCAGGAGACGCTCTTCCGCTCGCTGATGCCCGGCCAAGAACGAATTTTCGCGCGGCTCGGGAGGGGATTGTTGATCCATATCCGTCATGTGAGATTGACGCCCAACTGCCGGCCAACAAGTTTAGTTACTTCTTCGGAGATGGCTTCCTCGGGGGCCGTGGCATCGAAAACAAAACAACGCTCCGGCTCCTGTCGGGCGATATCAAGGAAGGCCTGTCGCAGGCGATTGTGGAAATCCAGGTCCAACGACTCATAGTGATCCAGGCCCTGCCCTCGCCCCTTCGCCCGCTCAAGGCCGGTCCGCACGTCCAAATCCAGGATTATGGTCAAGTCGGGCACCAGACCCGGCGGCCCGAGGTCGCCCAGGGTCAGTTGGCTGATTTGCGAAATAATCGTCGATACCAAGCCATGCCCATGGCCTTGATAAGCGACGGTGGAGTCACTAAAGCGATCGCAGAGGACCCAGTCCCCCCGTTTCAGTGCGGGTAAAATGGTTTTTAAGGCATGATCCCGTCGGGCGGTAAAATGCAAAAGGGCTTCGGTTTTGGGATCCCAATCCGCGGTACCGCCTAACAAAAGCTTGCGAATGGCTTCGGCACCGGGGGAGCCCCCTGGCTCACGCGTCGTGAGGACATTGAGGCCTGAATTTTTCAACTTGGCAGCCAAGTGCTGGACCTGGGTGGACTTACCGGCGCCCTCGCCCCCTTCAAAAGTGATGAAGCGGCCCACCGCCATTGTCCGATCGCCATTCTTATTTGTTTGTAGACGTTATGGCCCGCCAAAGACCAAAAACTTCACGCTGGCCACGATACGCCCAAAAGGGTCAAGTTGCCCCACATCGTCCCCGGCATACAACGGCACTTCGAGGGTGTCAAACTCGGGTGCAGAGACCATCAGCGTGGCCAATTGCTGGCCTTTTTGGATGGGTACGGGGATCGGCGATTCATAATTGACAGAGACCTTCAGATCCTGTCGCGCGGCCCGACGCAGGGTGACTGTGAGGTCCTCTTCGATCACCAGGGGGACGGTTTTTTTATCGCCCAGCCAAACCGGCGCAAGCTCCACCTCGGCGCCCGCTTTAAAGAGGGCATAGTTATTGAACTCACGGAAGCCCCAGGACAAAAGACGTGCTGATTCATCGGCGCGGGCCTTGATGGATTTGAGGCCGTTAACGACAAGGATCAATCGACGGCCGTTTTGTTCGGCGGACGCCGTTAGGCCATAGCCCGCTTCGCTGGTGTGTCCCGTCTTTAGGCCATCCGCCCCCACGGAGCGATAGAGCAGAGGATTGCGGTTGCCCTGCCGGATATCGTTCCAGGTGAATTCGGTTTCCGAATAATAGTGATAAAATTCGGGAAAGTCGGAAATGATCTTGCGCGCCAAAATCGCTAAATCATGGGCCGTCATGCGGTGATTGGGATGCGGCCAGCCCGTCGCGTTAGCAAAGGTGCTGCCAGTCATGCCGATCTCGGCGGCACGCTGAGTCATGGCATTGGCAAAGGCTTCCTCCGTGCCAGCGAGGCCTTCGGCGAGCACGATACAAGCATCGTTACCCGATTGGATAATCACGCCCCGCAATAAGTCCTCGACCCTGACCTCGTCGCCAACCTCAACGAACATGCGTGAACCGCCCTTGCGCCAGGCCTTTTCGCTGACCGGAAAAAGGTCATCCAAGGATAGACGCCCATCTTGAATATGCTCAAAGACCATGAAGGCGGTCATAATTTTGCTCATGGACGCAGGGGGCATGGATTCATTGCCATTCTTGTCCAAGAGGATCGTTCCGGTGTCGTAATCGATCATGTAGGCTTCGCGCGCCGTCGTCTCCAATGCCTGCGCTTGCGGATTCAAAAAGAGGATTGCCAGCAGCGCGACGGCCGTTATCTGGAAGTTCATTCGCCGAATTTGCTTCATGAGGGATTTCCGGATTGATGTCATCGTTCGTTCTTACGTTACCATCCGCGTGCTTCGCGCATTGCTAGACGGTCAATTGGGCCAGAATAGGGCCAGTTTTTAGGGATTAGTCGACAATGATTCGCGCGTCCTGGATACCGTTGGATTCGAGCAGCGCAACCATCCGATCCGCCTCGCCCACATCGGATAGGGGACCCAGATAAACGCGAAAATAACGGTTTTGCCCCACCAAGCTTTCGACAATCCTTGTGGGCGCCAAGCCGGAAAGACGCGCCTTTTGCCGCTCTGCATTATGGAGCTGAGCAAAGGCGCCCACCTGAACGAAGATATCGCTGGGCTGGACGGCGCTTTGGGTCACCAAGGGCGTGGCGGGCCGATCCACGCTGAGGGAGACCGTCGCCTGATCACCGCCGATGTTGGATATTGTGCCATTGGCATCATCCGAAGGACTGTTGCTCCGCGACGCGACTTGAGGGTTTTGCGGTTGACCGGCCGAAACCGCGGGTGAACTCCCGTCGTTTCCGCCGATTGGCCTCAGCTCCTGTGAGGTCACCTCCACCACCGGAACGGCAGATGGGGTCGAGGCGTCACCCACGCTCGCGGTACTTTGGCCTTGAATGAGAAAGGCAGCCTGATGGCTTTCGTTGGGCAGAATTTCCACAAGAACTTTGGCGGTGCCGGCCTGATGGAAATCGAGCAGCTCAGCGCCGCGTTTGGAAAGATCAATAATGCGGTTTTTGGCAAAAGGACCGCGATCGTTCACCCGAACCACGATTGAACGGCCGTTTTCCAGGTTTGTGACCCGAACCACCGAAGGCATTGGCAAGGTGCGATGGGCGGCGGTCAGGTCATGTTGATCGTAGAGTTCGCCGTTGGCGGTAATCTTGCCGTGGAAGCCAGGACCATACCAAGAGGCAATTCCGGATTCCCGATAGGAAAAGTTCTCCTTGGGATAATACCACTTGCCATCGATCTGATAGGGTTTGCCGACCTTATAATACCCCTGCACGTCGGGCTGGCTGGCCTTGTCGAGTTGTTTGGCGGTGTGGACCGCCAGTTCCGTCTCCGCACACCCGGCGGTGATCAGGGTGATCAGTCCGGCAATGCTAAAGGTGCGTTTCCATAAGCTCATGGCGTGCATCTGGCCCAATAGTCACGAATCGGGAAGAGAGTCTAGGCCATCAATCCGCGCCGCTTCAACGCCCCCGAGCAATTAAATTTCACCAGGGACCAAACACCCGTTCCGACCATGGGTCGGGGGCTAGGAGTTGCTGTCGACGGACTGGGATTTTAAGGCCTGCAACAATTCCTTGGTGGGGTAGCCGTCCGCCGGGGCACCGATATGCCGTTGATAGCTTTTGAGGGCTTGTCGGGATTGCCGCCCAAAGATGCCGTCCGGGTTGCCGGTATCAAATCCGGCCTCGTTCAGCAGCACCTGCATCTCTTTAACATCATAGCGGCTTAGGCCCTTTTCCTCGCTATTGCCGGGATTCTCTAAGGGACCAAGCCCAACTATACGATCAGCTAGGTGACCCACCGCCAGGGCATAGAGGATCGAGCGGTTCCAAATCATGATGGTGCGGTAGTTCTTGTACACCAGAAAGGCTGGGCCTTTATGGCCCGAAGGCAAAACGATGGAGCCTTCCATATCAACCACGGGCAGCGGGCTGCCATCGGCCCGCCGCACGCCCAAACGATCCCACTCTTGTAAGGGCAAACGCGTACCCAAACCGGTGAGATCCCAGTTGAATCGCTCCGGAAGCTGCACCTCCCTGCCCCAGGTCTCGTCGCCCCGCCAGCCGACCTGGCCCAGATAGTTCGCCGCTGAACCGAAAATATCGGGTAGATTTTGCCATATATCCTGTTTCCCGTCGCCGTCCTGATCAATGGCGTAACCGGTGAAGGTGGAGGGCATGAACTGAAGCTGGCCCATGGCCCCGGCCCAGGAGCCGTTCATGGCGTCGGGCGCGATGTGGTCCTCCTCCAAAATCTGAAGAGCGAGCAAGAGCTCATTACGGAAAAACTCGCTGCGGCGCTCGTCATAGGCCAGGGTGGCCAGAGCCGCGATCACCGAAAAGCCGCCCGTATGATCGCCGAAGTTTGATTCTAGGCCCCAAAAAGCAACCAAAAACCGGGGTTGGACCCCATATTGGTCATGAATCTTATCTAATAAGTCCTTGTGCTGGCGCATTAAAGTCTGCGCCCGTTCAATTCGTTTCTGGCTAATGGCCAAAGACATATAAGATGCAAAGGTACGAGTGAACTCGGGCTGCCGCCGATCAAGCTCAACCACCCGTTCCAAAGGCTCAACGCCCTTGAGGGCTGCATCGAAGGTCTCCGCCGAGACGCCGCGCGCGAGAGCCTCCTTCCGTAAATCATTGAGCCATGAATCAAAGCTCTGGTCGTTGGCCGTCACCAGGATCGGCGCAAATAGCAGGTAAGCCGCAGCGCCGAGAGGCAGCAGGCGGATCATGCGCTTTGACTCGATCCCAAAGCAACACCGCAAGGTACTGCAAAGGCGCTCAAGAGTTTCCCCAAAGAGGGAAGACATTACGGAAGGTCTCCTGGAGGGACATTTCATAGGGAATTCAATTCCTCGCCTGTTTATCACCCGTTATTACCCGTTGCACCCGACCTGCTCATTTTCAGGGTAGACTTCGATTCCCGCAACCGGGTGATCGAACTCAATTTGCGGCCCTTAAGCATTCCTATGATAGACACGGCAATTTGTCGTGCCCTGCCCTTTAAAGACATAAACCACATTCTCTTTGGCGA
>JBCCHN010000011.1:0-74665 GCA_039028695.1 Pseudomonadota bacterium | reverse complement strand
GGGGCCGGCCCAGATGTAGAGAAATATCAAGGACCAGAAATGCACGATGGATAAGCGATAGGAATAAACGGGGCGCTGCGCCTGTTTGGGCACAAAATAGTACATAATACCCAGAAAGCCGGCGGTTAGAAAAAACCCAACCGCATTGTGGCCATACCACCACTGGGTCAAGGCATCTTGTACTCCGGCAAACAAAACATAGCTTTTACTGCCCGTAAAGCTGACCGGCACCGCCAAGTTGTTGATAACATGCAGCATAGCAACGGTAACGATGAAGGCGAGATAAAACCAATTAGCCACATAGATGTGAGGCTCACGCCGACGCCACAAGGTGGCGAGATAGACCAAGAGGTAGACCACCCATACCGCCGTTAACCAGAGATCGATGTACCACTCGGGCTCGGCGTATTCTTTCGATTGCGTGATGCCTAGGACGTAACCACTGGCGGCCAGGACGATAAAAAGTTGGTAGCCCCAAAAGACAAACCACGGCGAATAGCCGCCGGCCAGCCGTGCCCGACAGGTTCGCTGGACCACATAAAAGGAGGTGGCGATTAAGACGTTACCGCCAAAAGCAAAGATCACCGCGGATGTATGGACTGGCCTGAGCCTACCAAAATTGGTCCATGGCAGATCGAAATTAAGGTCAGGATACGCGAGCTGGAGCGCGATGATCAATCCCACTAAAAAGCCGACCAAGCCCCAAAAGACCGATGCGATAACACCGGCCTTGATAACGTCATCATTGTACTCCTGCTCTGTCGACGCGCGGAGCGGAATATCCACGAAACGATCACAATGCCTTTTAATTAAGACACCAATCGTCACCAAACAGGCCAATACAAAAATCCAGCCATGGAATTCCATGAGTGGGTCCCGCGCGGCCGCAACAAAAGCGAGTCCCAAAAAGGCGGCGATCCCAACTAATACTATGACGACCCAGTTCATCGGTTTGGCAGTCGCCCGATCTTGAACATCGGAATCCATATTTTCGTTTGAAGCCTCGTTGAATCACGCGGATTGCGATTTCCTCCTGCCGAACTACGGCAGAGCAGAAAAGGTATCCAAGTCCACCACTGCAAGCCTTGATCTAGATCAATTTTTGGCGATGGAGACGATGTGAAAGGGTCTTTTCTCGGGTCGCCCAGAGGCTCGTGCGATCAGAGGAGGGAGAGGGATCCGAACCCTCGGTACGCTCGCGCGCACAACGGTTTTCGAGTTTGAAGTTTTTCATGTTAGCTAATGTTGGACTTTTCTAAGCGTTATGTTTGTTGCTCAACTTTCTAAGTTATGGTCCATTCAGTGATGAATATTCCCACTAGTTTGATTTGGTTCGTTAGCAATTCCGTTTGCAAAATAGTATGGGCTGTAAACGGAGGTTCAAAAATCATGAGAATTTCCTGAGTTTTTAGCTCGTCAGGCTCATAACCTGAAGGTCGCAGGTTCAAATCCTGCCCCCGCAACCAACACAAACAGCGGCTTAGCAACAAACCGCTAAGCCGTTTTTCTGTGACTGGAAGCTATATGGAAGCAGCGGAAAAGAAACCAGAGCGTAGATCACGGTACAAAAAGTCCTCCCGAACATAAATCACCAATCCCCAGACCTCCGCTTTCGTGCCCTTATCCGCCATCATCACCTAATCAAAAAACTAGACCGCTTTTGACCCAGTACCGACTTAGCGGTACGCAAAATATCATACAATGCTAAGTCGATAAAAAATCTTCAACCTCTTTTTTGAAGATACTCCGCTGTTCCACAAATGCAAAGTGAGACGAATCTTCGAAAACTAAGACTTTGGAATTTGGTATGATTTCTGCGTATGACTGGCAAGTTGCGGGAGTGGCTTCGTCGAATTGGCCACAGGTAATTAGCGTAGGCGCCTTTATTTTCTTGAGCTCACTCGTACCGTCATATCCGCTTAAAATGCCAGTACAGGTAAATTCATTGGGCCCCCACATTCCTGCGTAACATGTCTCATTGAGTTTATCGAAGGTATCTATGACGTAACCCGGCCAAGGATCCGTTCTGCAGAGGTGGCGCCGATAAAAGACTTCAACAGCATCTATATATGCCGGTGAATCGGTCATTCCGTTGCTCTCGCACTCCTCCATCACTTGGCGAAGATTCGCCGGCAGCGCATTTCGATACAAGGCATTATCGCTAAGCCACTGATCCGTGTTCAACAGGGGACTGGAGAGAACTAACTTTTTTACTCCGCCCGACTGACCCGCTCCATAGGCTGCGGCTAACGTGCCGCCCCAAGAATTGCCAAAAAGACAAAGATCTTCTAGTCCTAAATGGTCACGGAGCACATCAATCTCACCTAGGAATCGCTCCAAATTCCAATTTTCCGGGTTGTTGGGGCGATCCGACCTGCCTGCGTCTAGCTGATCGTAAAAAATCACCGCGCGCTCCAACGATAGGTCTGTGAGCGGGTAAAGATAGTCGTGCGACATACCCGGTCCGCCGTGAATGACCAACAAAGGATCATTTGCAGATCGCATGTCACCCGCAATGCCGAACCAAATGCGCCCGCCCTGCACTTTGACAAGGCCTTCTTGACTGAATCTCCAATCGATCTTGCTCATTCTTCTTATTCAAAAAGGGGACGCAAATGGTCGTTCAGAAAAATGCCATTTGGGTCGAATTCCCGCCTCAGTCGCCTGAAGTTCTCGTAGCGTGGAAAGCTCGCTGCAAGTTTTTCAGTCGTTGAAAAGTGAAGCTTACCCCAGTGCGGCCGGCCGCCGCGTCGATAGAGTTGAGTCTCGCACTTTCTAAGATAGGGCCAATAGTCTGTTCCCGGCTGCCCAGAAACCGAGATGACAATGCTGTCGCGACCATAGTTGGGACTAAGCCAAGCCTCGTCCCGAGCCACGAATCTGACTTCCATTGGAAAGACGCTGTCGGGCAAAGACTCGAGCATAAGCTGGCGGTGATCCAAGAATATCTCTAGGGACTCGTCGGCCGGCATGAAGTATTCCAGCTCGTGAAAATTCGGCTCGAATTGATGAGAGTAAATCTTGTAGCTCCGATCGATGCGCTCTCCTTTGGGCAAAGAGCGCTCACCGGGCAACTCTTCGGTCTCTCGGTAAAGCTTGACCATGCAGTGATCGGTAGCGGTCTTTGGAAAGCCATAAAGCTCCGCTGAATAATCGGTCGGCATCCAGAAAAAGGAAAAATGTCGGTAGTCTTTGAGTAAGTCCTGCCATCGCTCAATCACCTCTTCGATCGGTAGGAAAACAATGCGTTCATGGAGATGATAGGCTGGCGTCACTTGGAGTGTCACCTCCGTCATGATCCCGAGCATGCCAAGGGATGTTTGCACCGCGCCGAACGTTTCAGGATTTTCGTCTTGCGAAAGGGTCCTTAGCTCGCCGTTACCGTCAACCAATTGACAAGCCTTTAAGGCAGCGGAGAAGCTTTGCAACCCTCGCCCGGAGCCATGAGTGGAGGTGGCAATGGCGCCGGCAATCGATTGGGTGTCGATATCGCCTTGGTTTTTCAGCGCCAGGCCAGCGTTCCACAAAGGCTCGCCGAAATCACCTATCGTGGTGTGGGCCTTGGCAGTCACCTGATGACATTGCGGATCGATCGAGATAATGCCTCTCATACCTCGGGAATTGAGGAGTATGCCATCGCATAAGGCCGCGGGCGTAAAACTGTGACCCGATCCTGGGGTTCTGATGGAAATACCCCGTTGAATGGCATCTCGAACCGAGGCGACGACGGCGTCTTGGTCAGCGGCTTCGATAATTTGCGCTGGCGCGCAACTTTGGTTGCCCACCCAATTCCGCCATTCCGAGTCTTTAAATCCGCCGTTTCCTTCGTCCCACATGGCTTGGTCTTTTGCCCCTCTCAAAGATTGACCTAATTGCCGGTATCGGCGCCGGCAAGCACAGCGACAAGTTTCTCGCGATCGACAAATCCCAGTATAGGACCGTTGTCTTCGCGCACGGCCGCGGGGCCTTCATGGTTGACAATGATCGAGGCTACGTCAGTTACACGGTCATTTGGTGAAAAACTGACAACATCCGTGCGGTCAGAGGCCTGAGCGGGCCGCATAATGGTTCCAACCCGAACAACCTTTGCCCGGGGCACATTTTTGGTGAAGCGAGCGACATAATCATTCGCCGGGTTGAGGACCAGTTCTTCGGGGCTGCCAATCTGGACAACAAGACCTTGATCCATAATGGCAATGCGGTCGGCAATCTTGATCGCCTCGTCAAGGTCATGGGTGATGAAGACGATCGTCTTGCCGAGCTGTTCTTGAAGACGCAAAAGTTCATCTTGCAAATCGGCTCGGATGAGGGGGTCTAAGGCTGAAAAAGGTTCGTCGAGAAACCAAAGCGTGGGGTCACTCGCCAAAGAACGGGCAATACCGACACGCTGCTGCTGCCCGCCGGACAGCTCGTCAGGGTAATAGTCCTCGCGGCCATCGAGGCCGACCAGAGAGATCATCTCTCTTGCCCTTTCCTCCCGTTTCTTTCTCTCGATCCCCTGTACTTGCAGGGGAAAGGCCACATTCCCAACCACATTGCGATTGGGCAGGAGGGCAAAGTGTTGGAACACCATTCCCATCTTGCGACGCCGCACATCAATGAGTTCCGCATCGCTTGCCCCAAGCAGGTTCATCCCCTCGACGAAGACCTCTCCGTCGGTCGGTTCGATCAGGCGGGATAGGCAACGCACAATTGTCGACTTACCCGAACCCGATAGCCCCATAATGACAAAAACTTCCCCGGGAGCGATTTGAAAGCTCGCATCGCGAACCGCAACGATCCAATTACGCTCAACTAACTCTTTATCGGAAAGGGAGCGACCGCCGCCCTGTAAAAATGACTCCCGGCTCACGCCGAACACCTTCCACACACCACGGCATTCAATGGCAGGCTTGCTTGTCACCGGGTCCGCCCCTTTCTCGATCATGAAATCTTCTTTCGCCGGTGGGTTCCGGCTTTCAGCGCGCCGGCCTTGAGCAAACCATCTGCGATGAGCGCCAAACTGGCAACGCATAGGCCGGCGACAATACCCTGACCGACCAGGGAATTGTTGAGAGCGATCAGGACTTGTTCCCCCAAATCCTTGGTGCCAACCAAAGCCGCGATGATCAGCATTGAAAAGGCCATCATTATGGTTTGATTAATGCCGATAAGCAGGGTTGGAAAGGCGGCAGGCAAGCGCACAAAGATAAGCGTTTGCCAAGGCGTACAGCCAGTCATCTGGGCAGCTTCCAGCCTGGCGTGGGGCACCTGGCTCATGCCGACCATCGCATAGCGCACGGCCGGGGCAAGCGCATAGAGGATAATGGCAATAACCGCGGAGACATCGCCGATGCGAAACAGCATGACCGCCGGCAACAGATAGACAAGAGTCGGCAGTGTCTGGAGAGTATCCAAAACAAGGTTTGCCCCCGCCTGCCAACGTGGCCGCAGCGCCAACCAAAAGCCGATCGGAAACCCGAACAGGACGGCAAGAAAAACTGAAATTAGGATCAAGTAGAGAGAGTTCATCGCCGGGTCCCAATAGCCGGTAAGCAGAACGGCAAGGGCGAGGGACACGCAATAGATGGTGAGACGTTTGCCACCGATCAAAAAGGCGACCAAGCCGACAAAGGCGATCACCAAAGTCCATGGGGCCTGTGCCAAAAAGTCTCGAAAGGGCCTCATGATCTCGAGCAAGGCAAAAGTGCGGAACGCGTTTAGCGCATCATAGAGCTCTCGGTTGATCCAACTCACCAGGTCGTTCCAGAAGGCTGCTGTCGAGATAACGTAATCCTTCGGCCAAGCCTGGGCGGGTTCGAAGATCAGGGCGACGCCTGTTGCAACCACCAGCCAAAGGCTGACAAGGCGCCAGAGGTGCCATTGGCCGGGCTCGCGGTGCTTGCCGTGGGCGGCGCGATGGGCTGCCGCTTGGCTGATTCTGTCCAGGACGACCGCTAGGGCGACAATGCCCATACCGGCCTCAAGGCCTGTCCCGATATCCAGTTTGCGTAGCGCCTTGAGCACATCAAATCCCAAGCCGCCAGCGCCGATCATCGAGGCTATGATGACCATATTGAGGGTCATCATGATTGATTGGTTCAAACCGACAGCAAGCTTTGCCAGTGCAGCCGGCAGCTGAACCTGCCACAGCAGTTGCTGCTTGGTGCAGCCGGTCATGTGGCCACATTCGACGATTTCCGAAGGCACCGACTTAAGAGCAAGGACAGTGTTGTGCACCATCGGGGGCAAGGCATAAACAACCGTCGCAATCAACGCGGCACTTGGGCCATAGCCGAAAAGGAGCAAGGTGGGCACAAGGTAGGAAAAAATCGGCACGGTCTGCATCACATTCATGACGGCACGTGTCACGTTTTCCACATTTTCGCTTCGATATGACCAGATGCCCAGTGCCAAGCCGATCAAGGTTGCCAAGACAACACTTACAAAGACGCTCGACAGGGTCACCATCGCGTTATGCCAAAGGCCAAAACAAACTAGAAAAGCGATACTTACGGCTGTTGTGAGGGTGAGCGGCCAACCCCCAAATCGATAAGAGACGATCACCGTGGCGCCACCGATGGCCAGCCAAGAAAGCGGCGGTACGGATTGGGTCACATTAAGGCCTCGACCCGAAAATAGTCCGTCAGCCAGCACCACCACCGCGCCCTGGATGGGAAGGTCGATGAGCTTGGCGAACAGCCGTGTGATTTCTTGAACCGTTAGGCCACCGATCGAGGCCTCCCGGGCGAACCAGTTTAAACTGTCACCGACAATATCGGAGATTGGAAAAACCAGCCAACTGGGCACCGATGATAGCCAGGCGGGACCAAGGTTGACGACAAGTACCGCGCCGGCAATAGCAAAAGCTAAGACAATGAAGCGAGAAGACCCTATCGGCCATCGATGAGATGGGGAGACGATGTCACTCAACTCACTTGATCCCCTCGTTCTCGACTCTTCAGGAGTTGAAAAAAAGTGCGGCCGGTACAGTGTGCACCGACCGCTGGAAAGTTTGCAATGGCATACTATTCGGCACAAGCGACCCAGGGTTTCCAACGATCTTCATTGGCTTTCAGCCATTCCGTCGCCACTTCCGTGGTGGAACGGCCTTCTAGGTCAACCTGCACCAGCAGGGAACTCAAGGTATCATTGTCAATTTCGTAATTGCGGACCATCTCATAAGCGCAGGGCCATAATTCCTCGCCACCGGCCCAGCCCATCTTCTTAACCCATCCATAGGGCTTACCACAGTCGCCCGTTGCTTCCGGGTTGGGGCCCCAAGCAGGATCGTCAAAACATCCGTCCTCGAATTTTGGGAACTGGACAAATTCTCCTTCATAGAGCGAAGGCGCCCAATGGGGCTCCCAAACCCAAAGCAGGATAGGTGCCTCGCGCTCATAGGCGGCTTTAAGCTCCGCAAACATTGCAGCGTCCGTGCCGGGATGGATGGCCACGTAAGGCAAGTCCAAGGCTTTGATCAGGTTTTCGTCATGGTCACCCCAGGAAACCGGACCGCCCACATAACGCCCTTTGGGCGCGGTATCGGCCGTTGAGAAGTATTCGGCACAGTCGAGGAGCGCTTTCCAATCCGGCAGGCCGGGGCAATGCTCCTTGACATAAAGAGGATACCACCAGTCTTCAATTCCTAAGAGGCCGGTTTCGCCCAAATCAACGATCTTGCCGGTTTCCAAAGACTTGGCAAAATTGACTTTTTGGGAGGTCTGCCATGTTTCCATGGCGATATGCAGGTCGCCGTTTTCGAAGCCGGGATAACGGCCCGAATCATCAGCCACGACCAGTTCGGTATTGTAGCCGTAAGTTTGAAGGATAAGGGACATAATCTCAGCTTGCAGACCGATACTGGTCCAATCCGCGATCATAATCTTTATAGATTCATCGGACTCCGGGACGTCAGCCGCGGCAGGGGCTGACAGGCCCACAGCGACTGCCGCTGCACAAAAGCCTTTTAGCAGTTTTCTTAGTTTCATCTTTGCCTCCCTTTCATTGTGTGACCAAGCCCAATCGAAGGCTTCGTCAACCTTTAACGTACCAACCGTTATCGACATAAAGTGCGGCACCGTTGATAAAGCTTGCTTCATCGGAAGCCAGGAACAACACCGCCGCGGCGACTTCTTCGGGTTCGCAGATTCGCAGCTGTGTGGCAGCCAAATCCTCGTCCTGCCACTTTTGTCCAAGGCCATCCAGCTCATCGATTTCTCGCAAGCCGTGGGCCGTTTTGACGAAACCGGGACATACGGCATTGCAACGGATACCCTGATTCCGATACTCCACAGCGATTGAATTGGAGAGCATGAGCACCGCGGCTTTGGTGATGCAGTAGAGGGACTCATAAACGAAGGCTTTGCCGCTTCCGATCGATGCGGTGCAGACGATCGATCCGCCACCATTCTTGAGCATGTGCTGGACCACGCCACGGGTGACCGTAAAGGCCGAGCGGAGATTGATATCCATTAGGCGATCGTAGTCTTCATCGCTTGTTTCATGGAATGGCTTCACGATGATGCTGCCTGCGTGATTGAAGAGCACATCTATGCTGCCCAGATGGGATATGACCGCATCCAAACCCGCCGCCACATTTTGCGGCTTTGACAAATCCGTTTCTTGAAAAAAGGCGTCGCCGCCGGACTTTTCGATATCGGATACGAGGGTTTTGCCGGCTTCCTCATGAATGTCCAGGACCGCCAATCTGGCACCCTCGGCGGCAAACATACGGGCGGCAGCCAGTCCCATGCCGCCGGCCCCTCCGGTGATAAGGACCGTCTTTCCCTTAAATCGCGCCTGTTCACCCTTGTTCGAAGCCGCCACGGCCGTCTCCAACATACCAGCCCCCTTGTTCTTCTTAATGGTATAATGAAAATACCATTAGACCGGTGAGTCAAGTTAAACTGCTCAAGATCGATCATTTTTGCATTTTTCTGGGGGTCAAATAAGGGACGTTAAGCGACCAGACGCTTGGGTAGTCGCTGCTGTTCAACCTCAACAACAATTTTCATGCGATGTTCAGCTTCCGGCTCCATGCGATCATGTAGAGCTTCTGCGACCCGCTCGCGCAGCATCAGGCTTTGCGCTTGCTCTTTGGCTAAATCTCCCAGGGGGAGGGGCAAAAAGAGGCTTGCGAGGGCTTCTTCTAAACCGGTTTCCAAAAATCGGTTGTGGGAGGCTTGCCCAATCGATAGGTGAAAGGCGGCCTCCCCACGGCGAAGCTCGCCGGGTGAGGTCGCTTGCCGAATTTCGTCGATTGCCCCATCAAGCCGCTTTAGATCGGCCGGAGTGCGCCGAATTGAAGCCAAACGCGCGGCGAGCGGTTCAACGCTTTCACGATATTCAAAAACCCGCATCGCCGATGCGGGGTCCCCGGCAATGTGTTGCTCAGCCATGTGCCGAAGCTGTTCTTCGCCCGCCACAAATGCCCCGCCTGTCGCGCCTCGGCGGACAGTTATGTAACCCTGGCCTTCCAAAACTCTCAGGGCTTCACGAAGCGTGACCCGAGAAATACTGATGAGTTCCGCAAGCTTCCGTTCTGAGGGCATGCGTTCATCGGGCAAGAGCAAACCAAGATGAATAAGCCGCTTCAAGCGCTCCACGGCAAGGCCGTAAGCGGCTTGTTGTTCAACCGGCTTTAGTCCCCAGAGCATGGGTCAAACCGCGGTAAAGGTGTTATCGACATAAATCTCGGCACCATTCACGAAACTGGATTCATCCGAGGCCAAAAACAGCGCGACCATCGCCACCTCTTCCGGTTCGCAGATGCGCCCCTGCAGGGTGTTGACATCTTCTTCCGAGGCGAGCACGCCAAAGGCGCGCAATTGATCCATCTCATGAATACCGTGTTGGGTTCTTATAAAATTCGGACAGATTGCGTTGCACCTGACACCGCTATCGCGATATTCCACAGCGATGGCCCTTGCGAGCTGATGCATCGCTGCTTTTGAGGCAATATAAACCGATTCCATCTTTGAGCAGACTGAAATCGCCGTCGATGATGTGTTGATGATGGAGCCGTAGCCCCGCTCCAACATTCCCGGCAAAACGGCTCGGGTCACCAGGAAGGCACTCTTTGCGTTATGGTCCATCATCAAATCCCAGTCGGCGAGACTATAGTCGAGAAAGGGCTTCACGATAATCGACCCGGCATGGTTAAAAAGGATGTCGATATGACCGAAGCGGTCCTTGATGGCGCGAATGGACGCCTCAACTTGCTCCGGTTGAGAAACGTCTGCATGGTAAAACAAAAACTCCGAACCAGAATCTCGGAATTCCGACTGCAATGCCTCGCCGGCGGGTTGGTCCCAATCGATACAGGCGACGCGCGCACCTTCTTGGGAAAAAATACGGCATGCCGCAGCGCCTGCGCCATTTGCTCCGCCGGAAACAACAGCAATACGGCCTTGCAACCGATCAGCTGCTTTTCTCGCAGCATTCTGCAATGGAATTTGACGAACATTCATGGTCTATTTTTTATACCATTTAGCGCCAAAGTACCAGCATGGTTGCTCAGTTTTAATCTCCTGACGCTTTTCACGGCCAAAAAAGTCTGCATTTGGCTATGAGCTGCCCTATCTTGGCAATCCATGTGTTGTCAGCCAATCCCTGAAAAGCAGACGTTTGGCAAGATGCACCGCGAAGGAAAGAAATGACCCTGAGCGGACGTGAACCTAGTTTGGTCGGACTTTCCGTTTGCGGGCCATCCAACCCTTCGTGAGAGCTTGTGTACCCATAAAGTGTTTAAGTTCGTGACAATCAAGGTCAAAAGGCACGGTTTGGTCTTCAAATCGGACGCGTATCTTCGTATTGATAAGGCGCAATAGATCGGACCAAAGCCTGTCGACTCGTTTGGCTGTTTCAGCATGGCGTGCACCCACGCATAGATAGAAACCAGATCGACCGAGCGTTGTTGCATTGAACTCATCCCCATCGCGCTCCAGCAGAACCATTGCTCCCCGCCAGATTTCACCCGTGATGGGAAGCAGCATCGTACCTTGCGGCTTGAGAAAATTGATCCAACAAGGTGTTGGGTGCGTGACACCCGCAAAACAACGACAAAGTCGAACTGACCGTCGTTAGCTTCAATCACCGTCGTGCCGTTTCCTCTGCGGATCGATAGGTTCCGACGGTCACCCAGTGCTTTTATTGCTATGTGGGCAAGCGCATCATCGATAGCGGTCGCGAGCACTCGAACATTCTCCCCCACAAGCTCCACCAGAATTGCACTATATCAGCCACTGCCTGCCCCTACCTGAATGATAGATGAATCCTTCGAATTGTGGACCCGTACAAAAACCGTGCCCACAAAGATGGTTCGCCAATGTTTATTCCTTGCTCCTCATCAAGCGCAACCAAGACATTGTGATAAATATGCTCGGGATCTGCATCTGACGTCCGTCGTGAGGCAAGCTCAATAGAGGAGAGCGCAAGAGCCAAGGACCGGCATGATCTTAACGCGCGACCAACGCGAATGCGTCGAGTACTCGATCATTCATCGGACCCGTAGTAAACGCTGCTGCAGCGCGCGCTTCTTCGGAAAAAAGCGCCGGATATCTGCTGATTGGACCATCGAACCTTCTCCACATCTCTGAGCTTACATTGATCCGAAACTCGAGTGTGTTCAATAGGTAACCCGCTACTGGTGGAGGCCCACTTCGGGCTCGTTCGCAATTTTCTTTGAAATCCAATAGATGGCAGCTTGAGGCTGGCGCTGTTCTCTAATGCTTGGCCTAGTGGCACAGCAATCAATTTCCCTACGCCTCGATTTTCGGTCGCCGCTCGGGACAATCCAGCCAGGGACGCCTGTGCTCTAATGCCGCTGCAATACGAAAGACCATTGGATCATCATAGGGACGACCGGCGATTTGTATACCGGTCGGCACCCCACTCTCAGCGCTACCGGATGGAACAGCCAGCACTGGGCAGCGATTGTACATGTTCCACAATACGGCCATGCTGACTTGAGTATCCGTCACCTTTTTTCCATTCACGACGACGGTGTCTTTCTGCCATCCCTTTGCTGGAATTTCTGGGTAAGATGTGGTTGGCGTGACAAAAGCATGGTAGCCATGAAACAATGGACCCAAATGGTCGCGCCAAACTTCACCTGCGGCTGTTAAGGAGCGCCGGTAGTCGTCGGCAGAGTAACTGTTCGCGGTTTCAGCGAGTTGTAGCACGTACTCGCTGACAAGCTCTCCATGTTTGGCCAGCAGCTCATTAAGATAACCGGCGAACAGGAATTCCTGAGAGCCCAACGCTAGTTCAACAAGCTCTTCTGCCCAGTCAACATCAACTTCGTCCACAATGGCACCGGCGTCCCGCATCGCCTCCAATGCGAGCCGCGTTTCCCGGACAACGTCGGCGCTAACTTCATAAAATCCCAGGTCCAGGGAAGCGACGATTTTAATCCCGCTCAGATCAGTACTTGGTATGGTAATGAACATTTCTTCGTAAAGAGAGTTGTGGTCTCTGTGGTCGGGTCCTGACATCGCATTCGCCATTAAAGCGCAATCTGCGACGGTTCTCGTCATGGGCCCCGGATTGCTATATCCATTGAATGAGTCGCTTCCAACCATTGGGAAGCGTCCGTAAGGGGCCTGATAGCCGACAATACCGCATTGGCTGGCAGGCTGACGTATTGAACCAGTTGTGTCGCTACCTGTCGCCAGAATAGTTGAGCCTGCAGCCAACGCCGCAGCGGAACCGCCGGATGAACCACCCGGTGAGATTCCCAGCTTCCAGGGATTGTGGGTAACGCCCCACATGCGCGATTGTGTTGTGAACAGCCATCCAAATTCTGGTGCGGTGGTCCTGGCGAAGACGTTTGCGCCCGCCTGGATGAGCCTCTGGACGTAGGGCGATGTTTCAGTGCAAACATTATCACTATATATCAACGAGCCGTTAGTCGTGCGCTTTCCAGCGATTTCGCACATGTCCTTGACAGCCAGCGGAATGCCTTCCAAAGGACCGAGATCGACATTCTGTTTCAAAAACAAAGATTCGGATTCCCGTGCCCTACTTCTAGCTTCATCAAAGTAGCAATCGGCAAAGGGATTAATGGACGAGGCAATCGAAGTCGCCCGACGGATGATGGCCTCCAACAATTCAACGGGCGATAACCTACGCGACCGAAAGTGTGCTGCCGCGTCAGTTGCCGACATATAGCACAGATCATCGTCGGTCATCGAGGCGGTCCAATCACAGAGGCCGTCAATGCGAGGGATGGTCGTTTCGCGGGACCATCAAGCCATGGGCGCTCCCGCTCGAATGCCTGAGCGACGCGGAATACAGTAAGGTCATCACAGGGTCGCCCGACGATTTGAATTCCGCATGGTAGGCCGGCATCCGTCATACCACTTGGAACCGCCAATACTGGACAGCGACTGTAAAGATTGAATATCGCTGTCATCGCTGTATCGGTATCCGTGAGACGATGCCCATTAAGAATTATCTCGTCTTTTTGCCAATTCTCAGCAGGAACTTCAGGTGATGATACTGTTGGACATATGAAGGCATCGAACTTATGAAAAATCGGACCAATCCAGTCATGCCAGGTTTCTCCCGCCAGCACCAATGTGCGTCGGTAATCGTTAGCATCATATGTAAGCGCTGTCTCAAGAAGCTCCGGGACATAGTCACTAATCACGTCGCCATATTCATCGACAGCGTTCTGCAGAAAACTTGCCGCTAGGAACTCCTGAGCACCATGGGACAGTCGAATAGTTTCACTCAATCCATCCAATGGCACCTCAACGATTTCCGCCCCAGCGTCCGAAAGAGCCTCCAAAGAGATTTTTACCTCGCGACGCACGTCATCAGCCACGTGATAATGTCCAAGGTCGAAAGAAAAGGCGATTTTCAGACCCTTAATGCCGGCGGGATTTTCGGGGATCGTCAATTTGTTGGGTAGTGTAGCGTGATCGAGAGGATGGGGGCCCGACATCACATTTGACATCAATGCAGCGTCGGCCACCGAACGGGTCATAGGACCAACTTGAACATAAGGGTCAAACGAACTAGAAGGTGACAACGGCATGCGACCATAGGGTGGCTTATACCCCACCACTCCGCATTGGCTAGCCGGCTGACGGATTGACCCAGCACTATCGCCACCCGTTGCAAGGGTGGTGGCCCCTACGGCAAGAGCCGCCGCTGAGCCACCCGATGAGCCGCCGGGCGTCGCATCGAGGCGCCAGGGATTGCGAGTTACCCCCCACATGCGGGAGTGACAAGTAAACAGCCAACAAAATTCGGGACAGGTGGTGCGGGCGAAGAGAGTCGCACCGCTTTTTAACAAACGCTCGACCGCCGGGTCGGTCCTCTCATCAATCTGAGTTCTATTGATCATCGATCCCGTTGTCGATCGCCGTCCGCGTATTGCGGAACTGTCTTTTACGGCCAACGGAACTCCCTCCAATCGCCTTAACCGCCTATCAGAGTGGGTGTATTTCGCTTCCGCGGCCCTTGCGCCTTCTCGCGCTTCATCAAAATAACGATCCGCAAAGGGATTGATAGATCCAATAACTGATTCCGCCCTGCTCAGGATGGCCTCCATTAACTCAACAGGCGACAATGTTCGCGCACGAAAGCGATCTAGTGCTTCAGTAGCAGGCATGTAGCAAAGATCATCATCAGTCATGAGCAGGCTCTCAGAGTCACAAACTAGGAAGCGGATGATGATTTGAATCCAATAGTCTGCGTGTGTAGTCATGCTGGGGGTTTAAGAATATCTCCTCCGTCGGCCCATGCTCGACAATCTTTCCCATGAGCATAATCACCATTCTGTCACTGATATGGCGCACGACATTTAGGTTATGGGTAACTATTAGTATTGGCAGTTGAAGCTCGTCCTGGAGTTCTGCTAAGAGATTTAAAATTTCACCTTGTATCGAAACATCCAAGCCCGCAGTCGGTTCATCGGCGATTATCATTTTGGGTTCTTGTGCCAATGCCCGCGCGACGCAGACCCTGCGTGCCTGGCCACCGGAAAGCTCATGTGGATAACGCTGCGCAAATTCAACCCCAAGGCCAACCAGTGTCAGAAGCCTCTCAATTTCATGCAGCTCCGATTCCGGTTGAGCCGCTCCATGTCGCAGTGCTTCTCGAACACAATTACCCACTGTCATTCTGGGGCTAAGGCTTCCAATGGGATCCTGAAATACCAAGGCAATATCGCGCCGCACAGAATTCAAGTTCTTTCGAGATGTGTTCAGCGTCGACCTGCCGGCGAACTCAATTGTCCCCGATTGAGCTCTGACCAATTGCATTATGGAGCGGATCAAGGTCGTTTTGCCCGATCCACTTTCACCAACTATCGCCAATGTCTCACCTCTGGCAAGATTGAGGCACACATTGTTTACAGCGATGATTTCGGATGGCTGGCTTCGATCTAAAATATTAGACAAAGCAAAGGGCTTACGGAATTTTACGACCAGATCATCTATTTTCAGAATTGGTTCTTCGTCGAAGGCAATGCGGCGCCTAGCGGAATCTTTATCTTCCACCACCTTCTCATCCGGCGTGTGCATGGTGGGTAGTCGACGACACTTCTCAGCAATCTGTGCTGGATCGCACCGCAGGAGTTTACTTGTATAACTACTCTGTGGGTGGCGAAACACTTCTTGAACCGTTCCGGACTCCTCGACGACACCGTCGTACATGACAACGACGTCGTCGCAAAGGGAGGCAACCACACCCAAATGGTGGGTGACAAAAATCATCGCGCATCCAATGTCTCTCTGCAATTCTTTCAGGAGCGCGATGATCTCCACTTCCAATGTGGCATCCAGGGCCGTGGTCGGTTCGTCAGCGATCAGGAGCTCGGGTTTCATCATGATCGCCATGGCAATTGAAACACGCTGTTTTTGGCCGCCCGACAGTTCATGAGGATACATTGACAAGCGCGATTCTGGGTCCGGCATATGCACAGATTCCAGAGCCTCGATTGCCCTTTCCCTTTTTTGGCTGTTGCTTATGCTTTCGCGAAACTGGATATCCATTAGGTGCTCACCGACCGTCAAAACTGGGTTCAAGGCACTCAGCGGGTCTTGGGAAACCATGGATATTCGACGTCCTCGAACATCCCTGAAATCGTTCGGCGACAGCCGTGCAAGATCTCGCCCGCCGAAGAATATGCTTCCCTTGGCAATGCGGGCGGAGGTGGGAAGCAATCCGATAACGGCCGATATGAGGGTGGACTTACCGCTACCACTCTCGCCGACCACGCCGACAATTCGACCCTTCTCGACCCTCATGTCCACGGATTTCGTTGCAGGTTTACCTGCGTATTCCACCGTTAGCCCACAAACTTCCAAAACTTTGTCGACTGACGTTGACATCATCGGCCCCTGCCGAGTTTGGGATCCAGAGTATCACGCAGTTGTTCACCCAAAAAAGTAAACCCGATTGTCACCAGTATTAGCGGCGCACCAGCGCTAAACAGAATCCATGAAGAATTTCGAATATAGGTAAATCCATCGTTCAGTATACTGCCCCAGCTGGGGGTTGGTGGCCGCACGCCCAAACCAAGGAAGCTCAATACCGCCTCAATCCCAATAACGAATGGAATGTCCATACTGGCAACAATCAGTACTGGACCAATCGTGTTTGGTAAAATATGGCGCATCAGGATTAGAGGGGTGGATATCCCCAATGCACGAGCAGACAGCACATGTTCAGCATTTCGAAGAGTCTGTGTCTGGGTCCGCATCAAACGACCATAGGTGGGAAATGAGGTTGCGATTACAATAGCCATAATGGTGGTAAGACTCGGGCCAAAAAGCACAACAACCGCAAGGGCAAACATGATTACGGGATAAGACCGGATCGTGTCGAACAACAACATGATAACAGAATCAAGCCAACTGGGCCCATAACCAGCTATTGAGCCGAGAATTGAACCGATCACAACGGCGATCCCGATAGAAACAGCGGCCACCATCAAAGCTATCTGGGCCCCGTAGATAAGCCGCGACAAGGTATCTCTACCCAACTGATCAGTGCCAAATAGGTGCTCAAGGCTAGGGCCTTGCAACTTGTTCAGAATGTCAATCTTGTCAGGGTCATACGGCGCCAGAATGTTCGCGAATAGGGCGGTTGCGATAAAACTGATAACAATCACCAGGCCAATGAGCCCCATAGGATCCGTCACTAGCCGGCGCAAAACCGCGCGCACGTCACCACGTCCAGCCACTTCTGATTTCGCCGGCTCCAGAATAGCCATCAGCCCGGGTCCTTTCTTGCTCTGGGATCCAGCATGGCGTTTATCAGGTCTGCTATTGTCGTTCCCCCAACGATGAAAATTGTACTAAAAAGAACTGTTCCCATAACCAGCGGGTAATTTCGGCTTAGAACAGATTCATACAACAGCCGACCGATCCCGGGGCGCGCAAAAATAATCTCGGCAATTACAGTACTGGAAAAAATGAAGGCGATGGCGACACCAAGCATCGTGATCGACGGCAACACAGCAATACGAAGTGCGTAGCGGCTGATAATCTTAGCCTCAGGTAGACCAAATGCATGGGCCATTCGGACGTGATTTTGGCTCATGACTTCAATCATTGATGCGCGAACAATTCGGGATATGTAACCGATCCAGGCGATGCCGATGGTCAGAACCGGCAAGACCAGATGCCAAAGATAATCGAGCCAATTTCCGCTGTTTCCAGCGCCGATAACGGGAAATAGCCTCAATTTCACCGAGAAGAACAACAACATATAAAGGCCGACCACAATCGCCGGCATTGCGATAATTGATACAGAAACCGTTCCTGCTACCCTATCAAATATACCATTTCGGTGGATTGCGGCGTAACAGCCTACCGGTATCCCAATGGTGGAAACAATAAGTGCCGAGCCCACGAGAATTAAAGTGTGGGGAAACTGCTCCAACACGATGTCGAGAACGGGCCGATTTGAGCGGAGATCGAAACCAAAATCACCCTGAACCAGCCCACTAAAAAAGTAGTAAAGTTGCGTCGTCATCGGTTCGTCCAGATGCAATCTGGCTCGCAATGCCGCTTTAATTTCCGGTGTAGCCCTGGGACCAAGCATGACATTTGCAGGGTCTCCGGGCACGGCATGGATCATCAGGAACATTGTCGCCACGGCCATCGCCACAATTAGGATCGCCAGCAAAATTCTCTGGATCGTATAGGTTAACATGCGATGACTTTAGGTCCGTAGCGATTATGAAACAGGAAATCTATCGAGTCGATTATCTCAACGCAGCAACCAGGTTAACACTGCAAAATGACACATCGCAGGGTTAAAAAAGGGTCAACAAAAATGCTGACCCTTTTTCGCACTTGATTGATCTAATTGGCGGGCTGGAAGGCCGATAACCTCAATCCTCCATTCGGATAGAGGCCTGGAACAAGGGTATCGCGATACAAGATCACACTAGGCGGATGCATAATCCATAAAAAGCCGCCAGACTCGTCCATAACCTCCTGCATGCGGAAGTACATAGATGCCCGCTCATCTACATCGGCTTCCTTCAACGCAGCATAATGCAAATTGTCGAATTCTTCGCTGTCAAACCATACCCAATTCCAAATACCCTTTTGGTCGCGAAGGAACCATTGCGTTGACCATGATGGGTCTGGTGGGCTCGTGTAACTAATCAGGGTTAACTCAAGGGCCTCCTTTTTATCGTACGCCACATTCCAATACGTGCCAGAATCAAGTTGATTAATTTGCAAGCTGATTCCGATTTCCGCCAGATTGGCCTGAATGATCTGCGCAGCCGTCACAAATTCAGCCGTGTTTAGGACATCCATCTCAAGACTGAGATCACTTACACCCGCTTCTTCCAGCAATGCGCGAGCGCCCTCAACATCGCGCGGCGCGGGGTCATTCCCAGTGTGCCCAATAAGCCCTGGTGCGACCAGGCCATTCCCCCGTTCTGGCACGCCGAAGTAGGCTCCTTGCAAGATCGTATCCACATCGATCGCCTTGATGATAGCTTGTCGAACACGGGGATCAGTCAGTTTTTCATTGGCAATATTAATGCCAACGAAAGTGTAGTCCGCAGTCGGGCGTATATCCAAGACGCCCCCGGCAGGGAGCGATTCCTTGAGGTTTGGTACGGAGCCAATGGAAACTTCCGTTATGTCGATTTCCCCGGCTTCGAAAGCAATTTCTGCTGATTTGGTTTCCTGAATAGGCAAGATTGTAATGCGATCAAACCCTGCCTTGGGGCCGTTCCAACCCTCATGGGGAACGAGCACGGTCTTCTCACGAGGCTCCCAGGATTCGATCTTGTACGCACCAGCAGTGGCACCCGGGTCAGTCGTGAATTTGCCGCCGGCCTCCTCCGTCGCCTTTTTCGAAACAATCGCTCCACTTGAATAAGGTAATGTGCTCCACCAAATTGGCGCAAAAGGCTCTTTCAGGTGAATAATACCATTGTATTTATCAACAATTTCCACCTCTTTAAGCGGTAGCCAGTCTCCTATGATAGGTGACTCCAGCTCCGGATCTATGTAACGCTCGTAGGAGTATTTCACATCCTCGGTCGTTACCTCGCCGTAGCCATCGGTCCACATCAAGCCAGGTTTCAGTTTGAATTTAATCGTTAGATCATCCACTTGCTCTATGGATTCCGCTGCCTGTAGTTCCCATTCCCAGGTCGTGTCAGACTTGAACTCGATCAGTTTTGGAAACAGAACATTGATCATGGTTAAATCGGCACCACTTTGCCAAAAAGCCGGATCAAGTGTCGTAAAATCTTCTCCCAAACGAATGTTCAATTCCTCACTTTTGGCCGAGGTCACCATACCGGTCGCTAGGACAAGTGATATGGCGAAAAGAGTTGCTGTTCGTCCAAGCGAGCGGGCAGATTCTCTCAGTTTGTGTAATACAAACATTTTCTGGAAGCCTCCTTCTGTTTGTTTAGCCCCAGTCTTAAACCCCTAATCTAGGCTCATTGGGACGGGATTATTGCAGAGCTTCTCTGAGCCCATTAGTACAAAGTATGCCGCAACGTGAGGCCAAATTGAATGGAACAAAGAAGCAAATTTGACGCTACTTGTTAATCTTATTATTCTTTTCGCGTCAAAAAATCTTAACTTTGTGCGGATGTATAGATGAAAGAGAAAAATCACCTGCCCAATAATCTGCGATTGTTGGTTGGCTACAGCCGCTCGATCAGTGACGTATGTCGGCATATCGGCATTTCCAGACAACAGTTCACAAAGTATCTCTCCGGTAAGACGTTCCCTACATTTCGCAGTCTTCAGCGGATATGTGATCACTTTGGTTTAGAAGACTGGGAACTGTTGCTTCCTCATTCCGAGTTTCGGAATCTTGTAGCAATACGGCCACCGGAATCCATATCAAGATCGCGCCCGTACAAATCCGCCATTGAGTCGGAATTGTGGGCCCGCTCACAAGCGAGCAAGGACTTAGCGTCGTTCCTTGGATATTACTACAATCACTTCGTCGTTAAGGGCCGGATTAGTCTGATCCAGCGGACCTTAATCCACTTGTTCGAAGTTGATGGCGTAGTAGGCACAAAAACTATTGAACGGACCCACGGTGAAAAAAACGTCGCAGCGAGCGTTCAGAAGTTTGATGGAATTGCATACTATTCCGGGCATCGACTGTACATTACAGAACGGGAGAGGTTTCTAGGGCACACAATTTGGAATACGACACTCTATGCAACCACAACCCATCGAGAACAGTTCTTCTCGGGATTGAGTGTGGGCAGTACAACAGACTCCGTTCAAGATATCTCATGCTACAGATCGATTTTCCAGTTTCTCGGGCGCACTGTGAACCGATACAACGCTTTGAAAGGTTGCGGGTGGTTTCCGTTGGATAGTCCGGATGTATCTGCTTACGTGCGAGAGCACATTGAAAATCGGATTGAAGAAGGCGACAACGCCTTTGTCGCGGCGTGAGGCGGTTCCATTTTTGAACGTGATCTTTTTCCTCATGCCAAAAAATACGAAAACCAACAATAGGGACTAAAATGTGAGATGACACTCATCTTTGGTTTTGGGACATTTGTGGACAGGATCACGACCATAGATATTTGATTGTTTGATTTCCGCTTTTGGCTTTGTCAGAGCAAAATGCCTTGAATCGACGCCGAGCTGGTTTCTAGCCTCTCGGGATGAAAAATCCCTTCCGGTACTTCAACTCATCCCCCTAAGTGATCCGCTTGACGGTGATGATGTACATCCGCTTTCCCTTGTCCCTGCGTCAGGCGGAAGACCTTTTGCATGAGCGGGGCATCGACATCTGCCATGAGACTGTGCGGTTCTGGTGGAATAGGTTTGGTCACATGTTCGCGGCTGAGATCCGGCAGCGCCGCAAACATGCATTCCCTGCCGTCCCCCAATGGCGCTGGCACCTGAATGAGGTCTTTGTAATGATCAATGGCCAAACACACTATCTGTGGCGGGCGGTTGATCATGAAGGGGAGGTGCTTGAAGCCTATGCCACCAAGCGCCGGGATCGTCAGGCAGCCCTAACGTTCCTAAAAAAGGCCATGATACGATATGGCCGCCCGAACCAAATCGTCACGGATCGCTTGCGCTCCTATGGCGCAGCGATGAAGGAAATGAGCATCGCCAACCGACAGCTTTGCGGCCGCTGGCTGAACAACAGGGCCGAAAACTCTCACCAGCCGTTTCGACGAAGGTAGGGGGCTATGGCCCGGTTTCGGGATATCCGGACCCTACAGAAGTTCGCTTCGGCCAATGCCTCAATCCACAACCATTTCAGCCTCGAACGACACCGAATCAGAAGATCTGATTTCAAGAAGGGCCGCTCCGCCGACCTAGCTGAATGGCGGTGATTGGCAGCCTAGTCGATTAGATCGCTGATAAAACGGACACCCGTTCGCGTTAGACCGACAGCACCAAAGCCCTTTTTTGCTGAATCAAAGGGACTTGAAACAACAGCTACCGAGCCATGTCTTTAGTCTGAAAAGGCTGATCAATTTGAATAGAATGGTGGATTGCTGGACGAATCGCTATCGCCTCGTTGGGGTCACAGTGTTTGGCATTGACGCTACAATCACGTCTGCAAGTTTTTCGACCAAAGGCATACGATGATAAGCCTTCCTGTGCACTAACCATACCTTGCGCCCCGCGGTACCGCTTCGTTCCGGGCGAACCACAACTCCGCCATCTGTTACCCATGAACCCGAGAGACTCGTGGCCGGCACCAATGTCACCCCCATACCCGATCCCACGAGTGTGAGTATCGTTGAAAGACTGGTTCGCTGGGTCTTCGGGCCCTTATCGCCTTTTGCTGATGAAGTTTTGATTTTGCAGGCTTCATAGATTTGATCTCGAAGACAATGCCCATCTGCAAGAAGAAGCAACTCGCTAGGATTGATTGCCGATGCATCCAATGCATCCTCATCAGCCATACTGTGATCACGGGGCAGCGCGACCCAGAAGGGCTCATCGTAAAGAGCGATTTCTGCCAGGGTCATATGCGTGGGGTGTGTTGCAAGCAGGGCGGCATCAAGGTCACCGTCTGAGAGCTGTTGTTCGAGATTTTGGGTAAGGTCTTCAACAAGCTCCAATCGCAGATTAGGCATATAATGTTTTGCCGACTTTAACAAAAGCGGCGCAATATAAGGGCCGATGGTTGGCGGCGCACCAAGCGTAAAAGACCCGCTTAGAGGATCTGCGTTGGAGAGGGCGACTTCCCTCATTAAACCAACCTTTTTTAAGATATCTTGAGCAATTTCAGCGATTTCAGCGCCAACCTCCGTTATGCGCACATGACGCTTGGTGCGTTCGAAGAGCTTAACGCCCAGATTGTCTTCCAGTTTCCGTAACTGGCCGCTGAGAGCAGGCTGGCTGGCGTTGCAGCGCTCAGCCGCACGTCCGAAATGTAGCTCGTCAGCTACAGCAACAAGATATTCTAAGTCTCTTAGATTCATGAGGTGTGCCTATGGGAAGAAGTTTCGATGCTGATCTTTCATATAATCACAATTGCCGATTAAACTCATAAAATTAATCGATTTCACATTTTCAAGTGTCGCCTCTACTTTCAGGCCTTGATCGCATAGATTTAAGATAATCTTAAATCGTTATTGATCACCGAACTATAGCTTAGAGGAACAACTAATGAACGTGGTCAACAAGGGAATCGGTGGATGCCCCGTTATGCACGGCGGGAATACATCGATGGACGAGTCCGTCACCAAATGGTGGCCAAGCAGCCTGAAACTGGACATTTTGCACCAGCATGGTGCCCGTACAAGTCCGATGGATGCGGACTATAATCACCGCGAAGCCGTCAAGAAGCTGGACTTTGAGGGCGTGAAAAACGACTTAAAGGCCTTGATGACTGAAAGCCAGATCTGGTGGCCGGCGGACTATGGGCATTACGGTGGCCTGATGATCCGTCTCTCCTGGCATGCTGCTGGTTCTTACCGTACCTTCGATGGACGCGGCGGCGGTGGCAGCGGTAACATTCGCTTCGCCCCCCTGAACAGCTGGCCCGACAACGGCAACCTGGATAAAGCCCGTCGTTTGCTCTGGCCGATCAAGAAAAAATACGGCAATGCGCTGTCCTGGGCCGACCTGATCGTTCTCGCCGGCACCATGGCCTATGAAAGTATGGGCCTGAAGACCTTTGGCTTCGGCTTCGGTCGGGAAGACATCTGGGCTCCGGAAACGGATATCAATTGGGGTGCTGAAAACGAGTGGCTGGCCCCGAGTGAAAATCGCTATGACGACCTGAACGACCCCTCCACGCTGAAATCTCCCTTGGGCGCGGTCCATATGGGATTGATCTATGTGAACCCGGAAGGGGTGAACGGTAATCCTGATCCAGCGCGCACCGCACTACACGTCCGCGAAACATTTGCCCGTATGGCCATGAATGACGAAGAAACAGCCGCTCTCGCCTGTGGTGGTCACACGGTTGGTAAAGCTCACGGTACGGCCGCTGGCGCGAATGTTGGTGCCGAACCCGAAGGCGCCTCGATTGAGGCTCAGGGTTTTGGATGGGTGAACGACGCGCTGGATGGCAAAGCAACCAACGCCCACACCTCGGGCATCGAAGGGGCTTGGTCAAAGAACCCAACCCAATGGGATATGGGCTATTTTGACTATCTCTTCGGCTACGAATGGGAGCTTACCAAATCGCCTGCCGGTGCTAACCAATGGCAGCCCGTCAACATGCCGGAAGATGAAAAGCCGGTCGATCCGACTGATCCTTCCGTCCATCGTATGCCGGTGATGACCGACGCCGACATGGCGATGAAAGTCGATCCGATCTACAACGAGATCTGCCAGAAGTTCATGGCCGATCCAGCTTACTTTGCAGAGACTTTCGGGCGTGCCTGGTTCAAATTGACCCACCGCGACATGGGACCCAAAGCCAACTACTTCGGCCCGGACGTTCCGGCGGAAGACCTTATTTGGCAAGATCCCATCCCTGCCGGTTCCACCAGCTACGATGTTGGTGCTGTGAAAGCGAAAATCGAAGCCGCCGGTCTTTCGGCCGCTGAGATGATCGCCACGGCCTGGGATAGTGCACGCACTTTCCGCGGTTCGGATAAACGCGGCGGCGCCAACGGTGCCCGCATTCGCTTGGCTCCGCAAAAAGACTGGGCCGGCAATGAGCCTGCACGTCTCGCAAAGGTCCTAGGGGCTCTGGAGCCGATTGCTGCGGAAACGGGTGCGTCCGTTGCCGATGTGATCGTCCTTGCCGGTAACCTGGGTGTGGAGCAAACCGCCAAGGCTGCCGGTCATAGCGTCGAGGTGCCCTTCACGCCCGGCCGTGGCGATGCAAGCGATGATCAAACCGACGCCGCTTCTTTCGACGTGCTAGAGCCTTTAGCGGACGGTTTCCGGAACTGGGAGAAAGAAAAGTATGCCGATAGTCCGGAACGTCTGATGTTGGATCGGGCCCAACTGCTGGGTCTGACGGCATCGGAAATGACCGTTCTGGTGGGTGGCCTGCGCGTTGTCGGTGCCAACCACGGCGGTTCCAAGCATGGCGTTTTCACCGCGCGTGAAGGTCAACTCTCGACGGACTTTTTTGTCAACTTGACGGATATGTCGCTCAGTTGGCACCCGCTGGGAGACGGCACTTACGAGCTGCGGGACCGGGCAAGCGGTGCTGTGAAGTTCACGGCGACCAGCGCTGACTTGGTCTTCGGATCAAACTCGATCCTGCGGGCCTATGCCGAAGTCTATGCTCAAGATGACAATGCAGAAAAGTTCGTTCGCGACTTTGTTGCCGCTTGGGTGAAAGTTATGAGTGCTGATCGATTTGATCTTTAAAACGCCGGTATGAAGGCTTGTCATCTTTTTGGTCTGAGCGAGCTAGTCTCGCTCAGACTTTTTTGTGCGCGGGTTACTGGTCCGCAAAACTTTATCCATAGAATATGACTTGAAAAGGCGCGGAGCAATTTTCCAACGTATTGGGATGAAAAGGTCCATCAGCTATTTCAATTCATTGCCCGAAGTGATCCGCGCAACGGTGATGATGTAATTCCACTTTTCACCGACTTTGCGCCGGGTCGAGGACCTCCACTTCCAGCGAAGGTTTGATGTTTGCCATGAGACCGTTTGGTTCTGATGGAATAGGCTTGTTCCCAAGTTCGCGGCTTCGATTCGACGACGGAACGGGGCCATGACCCAGTTTCGGGATCTCAAGACCGTGCATAAGTTCGCGTCGGCCCACAGCTCGATTCACAACCACTTCAACCTCGAACGACACCGAATCAGAAGATCTGATTTAGAGAAGCGCCGCTCCGCCGACCTAGCTGAAAGGCGGTAATTGGCAGCCTAGTCGATTAGATCGCTGATAAAACGGACACCCGTTCGCGTTAGATACAAAAATAAATTCGAATTGTTGCCCTGGAGTGTCAGAAGAGACAATTTCTAAAGATGACGCACTGAAAATTGTCGCGGCAGGGAAAAGGCGTTTGGCGATCAGGAAATCGAGATGATCGTTGCGGGATTTACTGATGACATCGTTTTTGGGCCTTGCCGACCAGACCCAAATCATTGGTCCCGCCACCGCTGGCGCCCTTAGGCAAACGATGGGCAGTTTTGGGATTGCCTCAATTTTGGTCGCCGCTGCATTGCTGTTTGCTGCTAGGGTTATCCAACGATGCCCTTAGGATCATTTTTTTCATAGGCTCGGTTCATCGTTTTATTGAATCGCCCTTTTTTATCGACTCTCATGATCGGATCTTGATCCATGCCTTTTACTGGACCACCACTTGAGCAGCCCGTCAGTCCGACAGATATTCTGAAAAGTGGTCTGGAAAAAAAGCCAAATGACCTCGCACTGATGTCCTTGGAACAGCGCTGGAGTTGGAGCGAGCTAGACCAAGCCTGCGCGCGGCTAGCTGGAAACCTGCTGGCCCTCGGCCTTAAACCTGGAGACCGTGTCGCCTCGCTCATGCCGAACCGCTGCGAGCTGGTAATTCACTATTTGGCCTGCCTCAGGGCTGGTCTGGTTGCTACGCCGCTAAACTATCGCTATATGGCACCAGAAATCGACCACGCCCTGGACATAGCTGAACCTTCGATCCTTCTAGCCCATCACGAACGATCCAGGGACCTAACGCTCAGCAAGCTGGCCTGCCGCTTGCCACTCGGCCGCGTTACATATGGTGGCGATGGTCCAGGTACCACGTTCCATGAGCTGATACGGTCGGAGCCGCCGGCCCGTGAGCTTCTACCACCATCAGCTGATTGTCCGGCGGTCATCTTTTTTACATCCGGCAGCACTGGCGCGCCCAAAGGCGTCACACATAGCTTCGAGACGCTTGGATGGACCATTGAGTCCTTTAGAACAGCGTCAATGTTAAGCCCTAAAGACGCCATACTTTCCGGCACGTCGTTATCCCATGGAGGGGCCTTCAAATTTGCTCTCGCCGGATTCGCGGCCGGAGCTAGGGTAATGGTGTTGCGTCATCTCGATTCAGAACCACTTCTCCAGCTATTGAGGCAAAGCCGTCCCAGCGTCTTGCATATGCTGCCTTCGGCCCTCTTGGCACTGATACGCGACCATGGAGCGACCATGGAGGATTTCAGTTCGGTTCGATCGTGCGTTTCTGTGGGTGACAAGGCTTCCAGTGAATTGATGCGGGAATTCACCGACTTGACAGGCCTGGAGTTACGCGAAGGTTACGGAATGACGGAAGTTGGTGGGATCTCTATCAATGGGCCGTTAACAGACTATAGGCCTGGCTCAGTTGGAAAGGTCTTTCCGGGTGCGACGGTTGTCCTACGCGATGAGAATGGGTCCGAGGCACCGGTCGGTCAGGAAGGGCGTCTTTGGGTGCGTTCACCTTCCCTCATGACTGGGTATTGGAACAATCCAGCGGCCAGCGAGGCAACCATTCAGGATGGATGGCTCGACAGTGGCGACATTCTGCGCATAGACCAAGACGGGTACTTCTGGTTTCGTGGTCGCAGCAAGCAGATCATTGTACACGACGGCTCCAATATCTCTCCCCAGGAAGTCGAAAGCGCGCTTTTGGAGCACACAACAGTGGCCGCCGCCGGCGTTGTGGGTGTTCACGACCCGATGCATGGTGAAAACGTCCGTGCTTATATCGAATTACGCCCAGGTGCCGATCAACCGAGCGATCAAGAGCTCATTCGCTTTGCGAGGGACCGCGTAGGCTACAAGGCGCCCGAGGAAATTCGAGTGCTGGAAGCAATACCCTACACCGCAACAGGTAAGGTTGACCGCACTGCCCTTAAGCGCCTGGCTTCTCAAGAAAAGGGTTAGAGTCTGCTATACTGAATGGCGAGTGTTAGAAATCGGCATCTAAAAACGTCGAGGGTCTTCCCAGACCCCAATGCAATGGGGCGCGGCCCTGTGCCGGCGATCTCTAGTGGGTATAACAATTTCGAGAGTTTTCCGGTGCAACCAGTTTGATGCCTAGTTCCGAGCGTCTTTGCGCCTTGGTCAAATCACCTTTCCCGAAAGACTCGATTGAATTGGTCGGTCATGGGTCTGGTAAGGTACGAGCTGACGGAGCGGGCCTCTGAGGTCATCATGACATCGGCGGGCATGCCGGGTTCGGTCTTTTCCCCCAAGCGCTGGCGCTCGCCGTCGTTGAGCTGCAGACGGATCTTGAAATAGGGCTCACCGGTCTCGGCCATCTGGGTTTGATCCGGGGAGATCCAGGTGATCTTACCGTTTGGCTCGTGTGCGGTCCGGGCGTTAAAGGCGGCAAAGCGAATGCGAGCCTCCATGCCTTGACGGATGCGATCTCTTTCGTGAGGCGGAATGGGGCGTCCAGAACCAGGCGATCATCGTCGGGTACGATCTAGAGCAAGATGTCGCTGAGACGCACCACGCCGCCGATGGTATAGACGGCCAGTTCGTGCACTAAGCCAGCCCGAGGCGCGCGCAAGTCCAGGCGCAAGAGCCGATCCAGGATGCCGCAGTGTGGCGCGGCGGATATCTTTAACAAATTTATCTGACGTTGTCGCCTGTGGCACGGATTTCTGTCTCATCTACGCTCCTTGACGGTGACGATGACCCAGAAATCCTCCAATTTTCATTAACTCAAATCTGTCTCACAAACTCTGATCCCGGACACTCTGTCACCCAGTTCGCACCGGTGTTGCCGTCGGGCGATCTGATTATCTGGAAAAGTCCCCACGTCTCAAAAAAAGCCGGCGACGCCGAAGCAATTAGGTGATCCGGCGCTTGAGTAGTGCTTTCCCGCCACGCTAATCACCCGATGCGCCAGGCGCCCAAAGTCTTAAGTCACAATACCGCAGAGAAATCAGCAGCATTTGCAAGAAGACAAGCAGATCAATTGAGATCATTAGAAAAGGTATTCACAGTCAACTGGGCAGAGACGCTAAGATTCACGTGACTCCAAGATCTGAACGGTTTGTTCGTCATTTTGAACTCACTTCACAGGTGTCGTGGTATTGGCCATAAGCCGTGATACTTCTTTTGCGGCCTCCATGACACGCCTGGAAATCTCGTCTTCTTTGTGGTGTTTAAGGAGGCGATTACGAATGCCAACGACGGCCAGGGCCCCGATGACAAGACCATTTCCCATCGACACTGGCGCAGCAACGGCGTAAACGCCGGGGTCCAGCTCTACATCGTTTACCGCATAGCCTTGATCCCTAATTTTAGCCAATTCGGCCCGGATCATCTTGCGCGATGTGATCGTGTTTGGCATATGACGCGCCAGGCCCTTGGCCATCTCGGTTTTGACGGCTTCTTCTGACTGGAATGCAAAAATCGATTTTCCGGCCGCCGTTGCATGCATTGGAAACTCGAAACCCGGATGGACCAAGGTCCGCGAACCCTTGGTGGGCAGATAGAAATCGACCAGCTGAACACCGGAACTCGTAAGCTGGGCGACAAAGGCCGATTCAGTGAAGTATTCCGCCAGTTCCACGACATTCGGTCGGGCGATCTCCCCAAGAGAGCCGGCGCACAGGTCCAATAACAGTACCCGCTTAAGCCGGTCTCCGATTTCGTAAGCTTTTGCCGTCGGTTCGATCTTGAGATATCCAACATCCAGCAAAATGTTTAAGGTGCGGTGCACGGTGGATAGGGGAAGCTCGACCACTGACGCGATCTCGCCCAAGGTCATGCCGCCACGTGACGCCGCAACCGCATCGATGATCAAAGAAATTCGCCGCACCGGGCTTGATGAGGTCATGGGATTTTGATCCACGAATGAATATGCAAGATAGAGTCTGCAACTATCTTTCAAAACTGATTATGAAAAAATTTTCCCGGGATTCAACAGACCAAGGGGGTCGAGGGCATGTTTTATTGTTCGCATAACTGACACCGCCTCTCCATGCTCGCGCTCCAAGAATCGCGCCTTGCCCATTCCTATGCCGTGTTCCCCGGAAATACTGCCGCCGAGGCCAATCGCCTTTTCAATCAGGCGCTCGTGGAATTGCTCGGCACGGGTCACCTCCTCGGAAATCTCTCGGTCAATAAGCAGGGCCAAGTGGAAGTTACCGTCGCCGACATGCCCGCTCAAGGGGGCAATCATGCCGGTGTCGTGAAGATCCGACTTAGCGGCACGGATCGCTTCGGGAAGAGCCGAAATAGGCACGGCAACATCGGTGACAAATGTTTGAGCTCCCGGGCGGAGTGTTCGTTCCGCAAAAGCGATTTTGTGGCGAGCGTCCCAAATTTTTTTGCGATCTTCCGGCTGTGATGCGATCTGGAGGCCTACGGCATTTTGCTCTTCGCATAGTGCCTGGACCACGTCGGAGACCTCCGTCACGGTCGATGCGGCACCATGAAATTCGAAGAAGAGAGACGGGAGGACGGGAAAATCTGTTCGGCAGTAGCGATTGATCGCCGTCATAGCAAGCTCATCCAAAAGCTCGGCGCGTGCAACGGGTAAGCCGGCCTGCATAATCGTGCAGGTCAAATCGACGGCATCTTCGACAGTCGCGAATTGGGCAGTCATCGCGACAATTGACTCAGGGATTGGATGCAGGCGGAGGCGAACCTTGGTGATGACACCAAGCGTTCCCTCCGACCCGACAAAAAGCCGCGTGAGGTCGTACCCCGAAGAGGACTTTCGCGCGCGGCCACCAGTGCGAATGGCCGTGCCATCGGCCAAAACCACCTCCAGGCCGATGACATTATCGCGCATGGAACCATATCTGACGGTTGTCGTACCCGAGGCCCGGGTCGCCGCCATACCGGCGAGGCTCGCATTGGCGCCAGGGTCCACCGGGAAAAAGAGGCCCTTGTCGCGCAAGTGAAGGTTCAGGGCCTCTCGTGTTACACCAGCTTCAACTTCGCAGTCCATGTCGCCAGCATTGACCGACAAAATTCGATCCATTCGGCTGGTGTCGATAGATAAACCGCCCTCAACGGCCTGGACATTACCCTCCATCGAGGAGCCTGTACCAAAGGGGATCATAGGCACCTGGTATTTGGTACAAATTTTAGCGCAGGCGACAACGTCGCTAGCGGATTCAGCAAAGAGCACATAGTCCGGCACCGCCGGTGTGTGCCAGCTTTCGTCGTGGCCATGATGTTCACGTACAGAAAATTGCGTTGAGACTTTGCTGTCGAACCATTCTCTCAATTCCGCCTGACAGGCCGTCTTTGGGTCGGTTATCAATGGTTCAGCTCCTCGAGCTCTTAAGGCAAGGCTCCCACAAACCGCTCAATCCGCCGCACGGCCTCGTCTAGTATTTCCGTGCTCGAAAGATAGCCGATACGTACGAAATTGCTTAGTGAATCTCCGAACCCAAAGCCAGGAACGACGGATAAGCCCTGGTCCTGCAGAAGGCGTTCGGCAAATTCATAGCCGTCCAAGCCGGTTTCGGAAACATCGGCCAACAGGAACATGCCGCCAGCCGGGACATGAGGTTTGATGCCGCGGACCCGACCCAAACCGGCACAAAGGCTGTCACGCCTCTCGCGAAACGCCCGTTTCATTTCATCAAGCTCGGGCGGCTTGGCGGTCAAGGCGGTTACCGCGGCATCTTGCACAAACTGGCTGACACCGAACAGCATGCATTGCGCCACATCGATGAGGTGATGAACCAGGTTTGGCGGCGCAATCACCCACCCCAGGCGCCAACCGGTCATCGCATGGGATTTTGAGAGACTATTGATGACAAAGGTCGTCTGCGGGCCACAATCGAGCGAATAAGGAGAAACATGCTCTCCATTATAGATATAGGGCCAATAAACTTCGTCGGAAATCAACCAAATACCTTTTGTGCGACACAATGCGATCAGCGCCTCTAGATCCGGACGCCTAAACACCGTTCCCGAGGGATTGCCCGGACTGTTGATTAGAATGGCCCGGGTCTTGCTCGTAATGCCTTTCTCGATCTTTCGAGCATCGATTTGAAATCCGTCTTCAGCCGAAAGCGCTACGCGAACGGCCCTCGCCCCACCGGATGCGGCAATAGCATCATAGGTCGTGTAGGCTGGCTCGACGAGAATAACCTCATCGCCGACCTCCGCCATGCAAATCATCGTGGCAAAGAGTGCGTTCTGCGCCCCGGAAAACACCACCACCTGGTCGGCTGTGACGGGCTGACCGTATTTTTCGCTCGCCTGGGCGGCAATTGCGCGCCGCAAGGCCGGTTCGCCCGGGATAGGCGAATAATGTGTCCGACCCGACCTAAGGGAGCTAACTGCGGTGTCAATGACAACCCCTGGCGTGTCGAAATCCGGATCGCCAACGCTCAGGTGGATGATATCTCGTCCCTCGCGCTCGAGGTCGTAGGCCTTATCGGACAAATCGAATGCGCGCGCCGTTTTACCCGAAAACCGCTTCGCCGCTTTGAGTGTTTTAGGCATCTGCTTTGAGGGATCTTCTTCAATGGGACAAGTCACGCCGGCATCTCCCTTACCAGATAGCTTTTCGACGGAATACCGATTACTCGAAACCACCAGCCTGCGGCAAGCTCCCATTTTCTTGACTCGCGCGCTTCCCGTTTCGTGCCTGCGGCCCTCCTGCGACGAAGCAAGTTCAACTTGACATATGAGTAAGATATATTCTATTTATTCGAAGTCAATTCGAAAAAAAGGTATTTTAAAATCCAAAGCTAACTCATGAGGAACGGCAAATTGAAGCTCCTGAGTTAAGGGAATTGGAAGATGAGGGAAGTGCTATGGATTGAGTCCTAGGGACGACCAGCGAGACAGTTACAACGGCTTAGGAACAAACAGTTTGTTGCACCACGTGTTTATTCAGGGACATGATCCTTTTCTATCGACTTTGCGCCGATAGGTTCGATTGGCCAAGGAAAGAGGCCCAAGACGCCAAGATCTTTCAAAACATCAAGATCTTAAACGTAATAACTGTTACCAGACTGAAGAGGGACTGAGAAATGAGAAAGATTCGATTGATGTTAGCGTCTCTGCTTGGCTTGGCCATGACCATGGCCTTGCCTTCGGCAAAGGCGGATGATGTTCTCCGGGTCGCAACGGAAGGGGCCTATCCTCCGTTCAACTGGATCGACTCTGACGGTAGCGTCAAAGGTTTCGATGTGGATATGACCTATGCACTTTGCGAAAAGATCGGTCGCGAATGCGAACTGGTTGTTCAGGACTGGGAAGGCATGATCCCGGGCCTTCTAGCGAAGAAGTATGATATTATCATTGCTTCAATGTCGATAACCGACGAACGAAAGAAAAAGGTCGATTTCACCGGTAAGTACTACCAAACACCGGATCGATTCGTCGCGCGCAAGGGCAGCGGCCTGGAGGTCACCGCGGAAGGTCTCAATGGAAAGCGGATCGGTGTCCAACGGGCCACCACCCAGCACTGCTATCTTGACAAGTTTCACTCCGACGCGGAGATTGTCTTGTACGCGGTTCAGGAAGACGGTTATAGCGACCTTGCTTCTGGCCGGATTGTCGCCTACGTGGCAGATGGAATTCAAATCGAAGAAGCGCTACTCAAATCGGAAGGTGGCGACGATTTCGAGCTCATCGGATCGGTTTTGGACGATGCGGGATGCCTCGGCGAAGGCGCGGGGATCGCGCTGCGCAAAGGTAATGAAGAGCTCCGCGATCAACTAACACAAGCCATTCAGGACATGCGGGCGGATGGCACCTATAAGTCAATCAATGACAAGTACTTCTCATTCGATGTCTATGGCGCGGAGCCAAATTAGGTCGCGTTGTGTCGCAGGTATTCCGGGTGCGGGTCGACAAACGCCCGCCACCCCTCCCAAAAGGACTCGAATTTGAAGCTCTCCATCCCTGTGGAGCTAAAGCACTTGGGCCGAACTGAGACCCGGGAAGGCGGCTGTTGATGCATAGCATCGATCAGCCGAGATTCTATTCCGTCAGCCGAGCCAGTCCGCTCCCTCCTTGAGCTCGATGAGCGTTGGCGCCTGTGCTGTCAGTGCCTGACGCAGGGCGGCCTCGAACTCGTCGGCACTGTTCGGGCGCGCACCATGGCAGTTAAAGCTCCGCGCTAAAGTCGGGAAGTCTGGCGTATTGAGATCGACACCAACCCGCTCTATGTCGTAGCGGTCCATATAGTTGGCGATCTCCTTATATCCCGAGGAGTTCCACATGACGATGGGCAGGGGCTGGCCGAGTTCCGCCGCTGATGCCATTTCCCCAACCGAAAAGAGGAAACTGCCGTCGCCGACAATTGCCACGACTTGCCGCTCGGGAAGGGCGGTCTTGGCACCGATTGCCGCGGGCACGGCCGGTCCCAAGGTGCCATAACCGCTTGGGTGAATGTAGGTTCGCGGCAGCCGACATTCAAAGTATTGGTTCGCCGTGTAACCCAATTGACATTCTTCGCTGACCAAGACGGCGTCGTCGTCGATGACGCGCCTGAGAATATCAAGGACCTTTTTATGAGCGTCGGCGCCCGGCAGCCATTGTTCGGTTAGCTGAATTTTGAGACCCGAGGCAATCGAGGCGCCCGATCTAGATTTCTTCTCCAGCGTTCGAGCCCGCAAGACACGTTTTAGGGCGGCAAGTGCCAAACCGGCGTCGGACAGTATGGCCAGTGCCGGTCGGTAATTTCTGTTGAGTTGGTCCAAATCGATGTCGATGCGAATCAAGGCACCATCGATCTGATAGGACGTATAGGTGTAAAGGGTGTCGGTCTCGGCCATTTCCGTTCCAATGGCCAAAACCACATCGGCATCACGAAGATAGTCTTGGACCGGCTGGAAGGGCAGGCTCGCGCCCAAGCTGAGCGGATGTGTTTCTGGCAAAACACCTTTACCGCTCGTGGTCGAAACCACTGGGCAGTCCAACAGCTCGCATAGTCCTCGAACACCATCGCTGGCATCCGAAGCCCCGCCCCCCACCAATATAACCGGCCTTTCGGCCCGTGCTAACAATCCAGCCGCTTTCCGGATGGCCTCTTCGTCTGGCGATGGCCGGCTGGCCGGGGGCCAGGTGTCTAGAGTGATTGCCGAGGGATCGGAGAGCAGGTCCAGCGGAATTTCCAAGTAGGCCGGCCCCGGCCGCCCCGCGTGGAAGCGCGAGAACATGCGGCCGAGTACCCCATTGGCATTCTTTTGTGCCAGTAACTGGTGAGTCGAATCGCTGACCTGATCGGCGATTCCGATCTGCGACTTCGTGGCATGCAAATGGCCGCTGTCGAGGCCCAGGTGAGAGGTCTCGTTGTTGGTGGCGACCACGAGCATGGGGGCCGATTCTGATCGCGCCTCGCCCATCGCTGTCGCGGCATTGGCCAGACCGGGACCGGTGATCAAGAAACAGGCGGCCGGTTTTCCAGAAGCAATGCCATAGCCATACGCCATGAACCCTGCCCCTTGTTCGTGCCGAGGCGTGACGTGGGTTATGCCACTGGCTGGCAAGCCCCTATAAAGCTCAACGGTGTGGACACCTGGGATGCCAAAGGCATGGGTGATACCATAGGCCTCCAGAAGCTTGACCAGTTGTTCGCCGAAGGTGGGCATCAAGAGTGCTCCTGCCGCTACTATCGTCTAGACGCAATCCCATCCGCGATGACACAAAGCATCTCAAACATCAGGTTGGCCACCGTAACGCATGTAATCCCGGTGGGGTCGAAGCACGGCGCAATTTCGCTGATGTCAGCGCCTACGACTTCCTTGCCTTGCAGTGACCGCAATATCACCTGCATATCCCGCGGCAGAATTCCGCCGATTTCGGGAACCCCTGTGCCTGGCAAATAGGTGGGATCCAGGCCATCAATATCGAGCGAGATGTAGATCGGCCCATCGCCCAGGACCTCATGAATCTTTTGAATGACCGCGGCGCGCCCCATCTCCTCATAGTCATCCATGGTGACGATGGTGTAGCCTACGTCATAGCCATATTGAATATCGTCAGAGCTAAATCGACTGCCGCGGAGGCCGATCTGAATCACCCGATCAGACTCAAGCAGTCCCTCCTCGCGCGCACGCCGTAAAAATGTCGCGTGGTTGATCTTATCACCGCAGAGCTCATCCAAGGTGTCGGCGTGCGCATCGATATGGAGAATGCCTAAAGGTCTGTCTTTTGCCAACGCGCGAAGGATCGGCAAGGGGATCGTGTGGTCGCCCCCGATAGCAATCGGTATAATATTGGCTCCGTGGATTTGTTCAAAGAAGGAGTGGATGTTGGCTATGGATTTGTCCTTGCTCATTGGATTGATCGATGCATCACCCAGATCGGCCACATTGCAAATCTCGAAAGGTTTGATGCCGCTAGAGGGATGCACACGCCGTATCAGCCGAGACGCCTCTCGCACGCCGGCCGGCCCTTGGCGTGCGCCGGTGCGGTAGTTGAGGCCGAGGTCAAAGGGCACGCCGACCAGTCCCACATCGACCACAGGGTCGATATCGTGTCGCTTCGTTCTCAAGAAAGTGGCAATATCGGCAAAGCGAGGTATTACCGCTGGATCGGCAGGTTGGAAGTCAGAGTTGTCTATCATGGCTTTTAGTTCTCCAGAAAAGGGGACTCCTAAATTGGATTGCCCACTGTAAGATGAGTGCCGCCGTCGATAACGAGAAGTTGTCCCGTGATAGCCCTGCCGCCGCGTGCGAACCAGCAAACAGCCTCAGCGGTATCTTTTGGCGAGACCAGGGTTTTCAAAGGCGCGACCGCCGCGACCTTTGCCTTAAAGTCAGTCAAGGAGTCTTCATCGAGGCTTCCGGACATCCAATTGGTGTCAACAAAGCCCGGACAGACGGCATTGACGCGAACTTCGGGTGCCAGCGCCCTTGCCAAAGACAATGTGAGAGTGTTCAGGGCTCCCTTGGAGGCAGCATAGGCTATGGAGGACCCTATGCCTGAGAAGGCCGAGTGGGAGGAAACATTGATCACTGAGGCATCATCCGATTGTTTAAGATAAGGCACCGCCGCTCGAGTGAGCTGATAGGTGCCGATCAGGTTCACCGAAAAGATCGTTTCGAAGTCTTCTTTGCTCAATGCGCTAAGGTCTTTGGGGTCGGCGAATCGTGTCGTCCCCGCATTATTTACCAGGACGTCAAGGCGTCCCCATCGGCTGATGGTATCATCGACAATCCGCCGGCAATCACCATCGTCGGAAACGTCGCCGCGAACAACGATGGTATCACCCCCAGCCCGACGGCAAGCCTCGGCGGTGGCGGACGCCTCGGACTGGCTGCGACTATAGTTGACCGCCACGTTGAAACCCTGCGCGGCCAGCATCTTGGCACAAGCAGCCCCGATGCCCGTGGCGCTTCCCGATACAATGGCACTCGGCCTTTTTTGTAGATCTGCCATCAGCTCTTATTCCAGATCTCTTTTACAGGATCGCCATCCGGCGGCCTAGTTAAAGTTAGGCGATAATTCCATTTTTTGGAATAATCTTCATTTTTATAGAATTATCATTTTTTGGTCAACATAACTAAGCCCTGATTTGAAGGGCCAATGCCATCCAATTCGGCCACGATCATGCTGTTTTATCGAAGTTGACGGGCTTCAAAGTTTATCGTTGATTTGAGACCTTGAATTCAATAAAATAGAAGTAGATTTTGAAAAATGGAACATGGAGATTAAGATGCTTTTGCCGAATTCGGTTGAGGCAAGGGACCTCGCAACGCAGGTGCACTCCTACACCAACCTTGTTGCCTTGGAGGCAGCCGGCCCTTTGGTGATGACCGAAGGTCAGGGTATTTACGTCACTGATAACAATGGAAAGACCTACCTAGATGGCATGGCCGGCCTATGGAGCGCATCGCTCGGCTTTAAAGAGGACCGTTTGGCGGTCGCGGCGGCACGGCAGTTTGCGCGCATGCCATTCTACCACAATTTCTTTGGGCGAACTCCAGATGTGACCGTCGAACTGGCGGAGAAACTTCAAGCGATCACGCCCGATAGTGTCAATCGTGTCTATTTTGCCAACTCCGGCTCCGAAGCCAACGATTTGGCGATCAAGCTGGTATGGTATTACAACAATTCTATTGGCCGTCCGGAAAAGAAGAAGATCATTTCTCGCTTTGGCGGTTACCATGGGATCACCATCGCCACAGCCAGTCTTACTCGCATTCCCATAAACCAGACAGGATTTGACCTGCCTATAGATCGGGTTCTTTTCGCGAACTGTCCCCATCACTATCTCATGGCGCAACCCGGGGAGAGCCAAGAGGCCTTCGCCAGCCGCCTTGCAGATAACTTGGATGCCCTAATCCTTGCGGAAGGGCCGGACACGGTCGCCGCTTTCATCGCGGAGCCGGTCATGGCCGCAGGCGGGGTCATCGTGCCGCCAGCGGGCTATTTTGAAAAGGTGCAGGCTGTCCTCAAAAAGCACGATGTTTTGTTCCTTTGCGATGAGGTTGTGTGCGGCTTTGGACGGACGGGCAACCTCTTTGGCGCGGAAACTTTCGGCATTCGCCCCGACACAATGACTTTAGCCAAGGCCCTTTCCGCGTCCCATGCCCCGATCTCGGCCCTGGTGATTAGCGAGGAGATCTTCCAGGCTATCAAGCGCTACAGCGACGAAATTGGCATGTTTGGCCATGGCAGCACCTATTCCGGGCATCCGGTATCGGCCGCCGTCGCTTTGGAAACACTAAAAATCTACGAGGACGACCAAGTCCTGCGGCATGTCCGGACTGTCTCGCCGCACTTTATGAAACGCCTCTTGGCGATGGCGGACCACCCTCTTGTCGGAGAAGCGCGTGGGATCGGACTGCTCGGCGCTATTGAGATGATGGCGGACAAAGCGAAGAAGAAGGCCTTCAACCCAGCCCTCAAGGTCGGACCGCGGGCCAATGCAATGGCGCAGCAGCGTGGCCTCATTCTGCGGGCGCGCGGCGATGCTTTGACCATCTGCCCACCACTTATCATCAGCGAAATCGAAATTGATGAGCTCTTCGACAAGTTATGGGGGGCGTTAGATGATCTAGCATCGGAGATTCATGAGGAGTCCCTGTAAAGGTCATCCCTGTGAGACTAGTTTCCAACACCTGAAAATCGAGGGTTCCCTTGGTGGTAAATGTTCACATAAGCGTATGTTTCCACAGTATGGCTTTCGATCTTTTTCAGTGCAGCCCTGATTGAGTGCGGAACCAGAAGAAATGAACTCGACATACCTTAAATCGAACGGCGCCAGACTTTGGGATAGCCTGATGGAAATGGCGAAAATCGGTGCAACAGCGAACGGCGGTTGCAATCGCGTGGCATTCAGCGAGGAGGATCGCCAGGGCCGTGACCTCTTTGTTGAATGGTGCCAGGACGCCGACTGTACCGTCTCAGTTGACCGATTCGGCAACATTTTTGCCAGGCGGCCCGGCCGGCGAGACGATCTACCGGTCGTCATGGCCGGCAGCCACTTGGATACCCAGCCCACCGGCGGCAAGTTCGATGGCGTTTATGGCGTGTTGGCCGGGCTGGAGGTGGTCCGTAGCCTCAACGATCACGGGATTGAAACCGAGGCACCCATCGAGGTGGCGGTTTGGACCAACGAAGAAGGCTGCATCTTTAAGCCGATGCTTGGCTCGGCGGTATTTACCGGCCTGATCCCCATCGAAAAAGCTCTCGAATGGCGCGATGAGGCGGAGGGCTGGACCATACGCGAGGCTCTCGAGCGAACTGGTTATGCCGGTGAAATGTCCTTAAATAGTTACCCGGTCGGTTGCTATTTCGAGGCCCATATTGAGCAAGGTCCCATACTCGAAGCCAACGGCACGGTCGTGGGCGTCGTTACCGCTGCCCAAGGCCAGCGGTGGTACGATTTAGAGCTGGCAGGCCAGGAAGCCCATGCCGGCCCGACACCCATGGAGGTGCGGCGAGATGCCATGATGGGGGCGGCGCGGGTCGTTCTCGAAATAGATCGAATAGGCCGCAGCCGACCCAACGCCCGCGGTACGGCCGGCCGCATGAATGTTTTTCCCAATTCGCCCAATACCGTACCAGGCCGCGTCGCCTTTAGCGGAGACCTACGCCACCCGGACGAGGCCATTCTGCACGCCATGGACCAAGAGTTTCGGGCAAGCGCCGAGAGGATCGCCGATGAATGGGGGTTGCAGTTATCCCTTGAGGAGCAGACCTACTTGGCACCCCTTCCCTTCCATCCGGCCCTTGTCGATACCGTACGTCGTTATGCCAAGGAAGAAGGCAAACCCCACCAGGATATCTATACCGGCGCTGGCCATGATGCTTGCCAGATGGGACAAGTCTATCCGACGGCTATGATTTTTGTCCCTTGTGAGGGAGGAATCAGCCACAATGAAAGCGAAAACGCCAAGCCTGAGGATTTGGAAGCCGGCTGCAATGTACTTTGCAACGCCATGCGTGCCGTTGCCTGTGGAGAGGTCGAATTGACATGAATACTGCTTCCACGGATGTCGATAGCCAAAAAGAATCTAGTAAGCCTCTCGCTCCCGGCGGCCCACAAGACATCTTTTACGCCCACAGCAACACCGTGCCCCTGCCGATTATTGAAAGGGCAGAGGGCATTTACATGTGGGATGAAACGGGCAGGGATTATATCGATGCCTGTTCAGGCCCGGTTGTGTGTAATATCGGCCATGGCAATGCCCAAGTCGCCCAGGCCATGGCGAACCAAGCTTGCAAGCTGGATTTTGCCTATTCACGGCTTTCTCGGCATCGGCCTAACATGGAGCTGACGGCGCGCATTGCCGCCCTGGCCGGCCCTGGTTACGAGCGGGTTTGCCTGGCATCGGGCGGCAGCGAGGCCATGGAGATTGCCATTAAGTTCTTGCGGCAATACGTGGTCGCAACCGGACAGAATCAGCGGCGCAAAATCATCACTCTGCAGCCCTCCTATCATGGCGGCACAATCGCGACGCTGGCCATGACCGGTGACGAGGCGCTAGGCCCCTTTCTGGACGGGTTCGCAGTGGTATCTGAAAAGTTGCCGGCGCCGGCAACCTATCGATTACCGCAAGGGCAAACGGTGGAGAGCTATGCCCAGTCTTGTGCCGATGCGTTGGAAGCCAAGATCCAAGAGGTGGGTCCGAAAAACATCCTGGCTTTTGTCGTGGAGCCGGTTGGCGGGGTTGCTACCGGCTGCACGGTAGCACCGGAGAGTTACATAAGGCGAGTGAGGGACATATGCAGCCGCCACAGCATCTACTTGGTGTTTGACGAAATAATGTGCGGCACCGGCCGAGCAGGACGCTTTCTCACGGCGCACTACTGGCCCGATTCCTTACCTGACATCGTTGTCCTGGCCAAAGGTTTGGGATCCGGCTACGCCGCTCTTGGAGCCGTGTTGTTACCGGCTCGGATGGCGGATCATTTAGCGAGTTTGACCGGCTTTAACTATTCGCACACCTACAACGCCAATCCAATTGTCTGCGCCGCGGGCCTGGCGGTTCTTGACGAATATGATCGGCTCGATCTGGTTAATGCAGCCGCCGAACGGGGCGCCTATATGCGTCAAAAGCTGATGACGCTTGCCGATCAGTGTTCCGTGATTGGTGACGTGCGTGGCCTGGGACTTCTGCTGGCTGTGGAACTCGTCTCGGACAAGGTAACAAAGACCCCCATGCCGGATGAGTTTTTGCCAACCGAAAAGATCCGTATTCACGCTCTCGATCATGGACTCTTCATCTATTCCCGTCGGACCGGTGGCAAAAATGGCGATTGGTTTCTCGTATCGCCGCCACTGACCATTACCGAACCCGAGTGCGATGAGCTTGTCTCGCGCCTTTCGGCCGCGATAAAAGGGCTTCAAGAAGAGTTTAAATCTTACTCTGGGTAGCGCAGGCTTTATCAGTGCAAATGGGCTTCTTGCGACGCAAGGTGGATTTCTGGCGTTTTGGGATAAATCACCCTTCTGTCACTTCAGCTCATCGCCCGAGGCGGTCTGCCTGAAGGTGATGATTTGTATCTGCTTTCCCTTAACCCTGCGGTAGGTGGAAGTTCTCTTGTACGCACGAGGTATCGATACCTGCCACGAGACAGTTCGGTTCCGGTGGAACCGCTTTGGGCCGATGCTCGCCACGGCGATTCGGGCCCTTTAGAAATTCGCCTTAAATCATGCCTGGATCCATAACCACTTCAACTTCGAATCACATCTTGTCGGAAGATCTGATTTCACGCACCACCTCTCCGCCACCATCGCAGGGTGGCTTGGGCGAGCGGCCTAATGAAACCGGTCTCTAGGACAACAGACACTGGTTCGCGTCAGACTGACACCGGCAACCTCATACTACAGAAGCGGCATTCCCACCAGCTTGCCTCGTCCTGAACACGGGGGCGCAGGCTCACAAGGTCGGTTGTTCCCCATGGCCTGCGCCGTATCGCCTTTGGTCGATTTCCTCTCGTCCAGGTTAGGCCGCGGAGAATTCCACTGCAGCCTCTGAACCCGCCGTGGCATTTCCCTCGCTATAAGACTTAGCACCAACGCCTGCTAACCTGCCTCCGTCGACGATGAGATATTCATCGCGAATGGGCCGGCTTTCGAACCAACATTCAAGAATTTCACGTACACCCGCCGCATAGCGCGCCTGCGCTGATAAAGTTGTCCCCGAAATATGAGGCGTCATACCATGATTAGGCATTTTCCGCCAAGGATGATCCCGCTCAGGCGGCTGCGGGAACCAAACATCGCCAGCATAGCCCGCCAATTGGCCACTTTCTAGGGCATCTACGATTGCCTGACGTTGGCAGATTTTACCTCGCGCCGTGTTCACTAAATAACTACCCCGTTTCATCTTCGAAATCAGTTCCCGATTGAAAAGATGCTCGGTCTCGGAATGTAGCGGACAATTGATTGTGACCACATCGCATTGCGCGACCATAGCTTCAACGCTTTCATGCCAAGTCAGGTTTAGTTCCTCTTCGACCTCTTGGGGCAATCGATAACGGTCGACATAATGCAGGTTCACCTCGAAAGGTTTTAGCCGACGCAACACCGCCAAGCCGATTCGACCGGCAGCCACCGTTCCAACGTGCATGCCCTCAAGATCGTAGGAGCGTGTAGCGCAGTCCGCGATATTCCAACCGCCCTTTGTAATCCAATGATAGGAAGGAATGTAGTTTCGCACTAGGCTCAGAATCTGCATTACTACGTGTTCAGCAACGCTGATTGAGTTTGAGAAGGTGACCTCTGCAACGGTCAGGTTTTTCTTGATCGCCGCGTCCAAGTCCACATGATCCGAGCCGATGCCGGCTGTGATCGCAAGTTTCAAATTTGGTGCTTTTTCCATTCTCTCTGCGGTAATGTAGGCTGGCCAAAATGGCTGGGAAATGACGATATCCGCATCGACGATTTCTTTCTCCAGAGCCGAGTTTGGTCCGTCCTTGCTGGTGGTCACCACCAACGTGTGTCCGTTTGATTCCAAATACTTGCGCAGTCCCAACTCGCCGCTGACGCTGCCGAGCAGTTCGCCGGGAGTGAAATCGATACCTTTGGGTGTCGGGGCGGTTTGCCCGTCCGGATAGGACTTGATCTCGGGCACCGAATCGCGCGCGTAGCCTTTTGGAAATCCATCTTCCGGATCGTCGTAAAGAACGCATACTACTTTTGCCATGATGTTGTGCTCCGCTCGTTTGAGGAATGGGTCGTAGACTGGCCTGGCTTCCCGACAAGCTTGGGAAGGGAGTCCAGACGCGCCCACGCGCATCCAAATGCGCACGCGAGATTGGGGCTGTCCAATTAGAAGGCTTTATCCGACGATAGAGAGTTTTTATCACCGCCGGTGCGCAGATGGTCCCAGTCCTCAGATTTGTTTGACATCAGAATCGCCGAGAAAATGGCATGGGTCATTTTGGCCATAGGTTGACGATCTGGCACGACCAGGCCAATCGCTTGGGATGTGGTCTCATCGGCGATCTGGTGACAATCCAGCAAGTCATCCAGCCGGTAAACTTCCGATAAGCTTGCAGGTACAATGCTCACCCACTTGCCGCTCAATAAATGGGCGAAAATTGTCAAGTATGAATTGGCCGTGATTTGTGGGCGCAAAGTAGCACCCTGGCGAAGGGCGGCAGCGTCAAGGATACGACGATTCTGCATTTCAGGGCCGAGTAAACACAGAGGCTCTTTTTCCAAGCAACCCCAAGGTACCGGCTTGTGGTCTCGAAAGTGTCCGCGCCGGGAAATCACGACGTATCGCTCCCGGTAGAGCGGCACTTGATGCACCCTTTGGAGGGGCTCATTTTCCACGTAGGTCAGGCCACCATGAAGCTCGAGGCTGTCCAGGCCCGATTGGATCTTCCGCGAGCTCATCGAAATGATTTCCACGTGTGCGGCGGGATGCACCTTTAAGAAGTGTTCCGACAACAGACCCGTAATGGGCATGGCGGCGGGAATGACCCCAAGTCGCAGCGTACCGTTCAAATCCTCGGCGCTGCTCGACAAGTCGTCTTTGAGGCTTTCAAAGTCCGACAAGATCTGTTGCGCCCAAGCCAGAACCCTATCCCCTTCCGGGGTCAGGCCTACAAAATGTTGGTCCCGCTCCACCAGACGAACACCGAAATCTTCTTCAAGCTTGCGCAGCGCGGAAGACAAGGTGGGCTGAGTGATGTTGCAAGCCTCGGCAGCCTTGGCGAAATGGCCCTGACGGGAGAGGGTAATGAAATAAAAAAGGTGGCGAATTAGCATTGCCACGGTCCTCAAAAAATTGCCGTTCGGCGCGGCCAATCTCACCGAGCCATTCCAACGGATATGTCAGATCACACTATGGCCTCCAAATCCCTTTTTCCAACCCCCTTTGACTTGGCGACAAAACAGGTTTTTGCAAGCAGACGGCCCAACAAGTGGCATCACACAAGAGAGACGGCTCGCATTAATCAGACGATCGAATTCTTCTATTCTGATACAGCCAAGCGTTGCTCTCATAGATCAAACAGATTACTGAAAATCCCAGATGCCGCTGCGCTTCAAGCCCCTTTGCATGCAAAGAGAGGTCCATTGATGAGCGCACGAAAGCAATATTATTCCGTGGTCTTTCCGTCAAAGTGCTCGTGGGCTGCGCCGGCCTCCTCACAGGTCTTGTGAACAGTCCCATCCACATGTTCGGGCGGGCCATAGATTGTGTAGAGACGCAGCGGCTCGCTCCCGGTGGAAATAACGTTATGCTCAGCACCCTGCGGAACGATAATGCCGTCATCGGCATTCACCTTGTTGCAGACGCCGTCTATCCAGACCTCACCTTCACCACCTTCAATCCTAAAGAACTGATCGCGGTCGTCATGCACTTCCGCACCGATTTCTTCTCCGGGCTGAATTGCCATCAGCACAAGTTGGAGATTGTGCCCGGTATAAAGGACTCGCCGGAAGTCATTGTTTTCTTCAGTGAGCTTTTCGATATCGTCTGCAAACCCTTTCATTAGCAATCCTTTCTGCCAAGAGTGCCAGCTCGCCGTCGGGCCGTAACTCGAACAACAACGACTGCAGCGATCATATAAAAAGCTGCTTGAGCGAGCGGCACAGTTTTGCCTGTCTAGCTATGATATTTGAAGGAAGTATGAGGGCAACTCTACGGCAGTGTCAGACTAAACGTCGAGGCCCCGTCTCCTCCTTTTCAAGTCTCTATAACTTGGTGATGAAATAAGGCGTTGCAAGGAGATGATCAAGCGATTGGCACTACAAAAAGGCCGCAGTTGGCGAAATCAGATTATCAAGTTCGTTTTGTCCGATAATTCCGGTCTTCCACATGCCGCAGGGGCAAAGGAAAGCAGATCCCTTCGAGGGTTGCACTGAAACACCAGAAGTGATTTTGGCCCGAGAAAAACTAGAGACCGACGGGGCAAAATTTTAAGACGATACGCTCTGTTAAGATCCTTGATCCCCGTCTAACCTTATCGGTGCGTGGTGATCCTTCCGAAAGTACTTTTTGTTCCCCAAATGCCCCGGCGCAGGCATTCCAGTTGTACAATCTGGCTGTGATCGACGAAGAGGTTGACGTCAATACCATAGTTTTTGATGTACCAGGAGAACACCTCCGGATCGGCGGCCTCGAACATGACATTTTCCATGCCAACCTGCTTCATGATCTTCGCCGCCACGTCGGTTCGCCAGGGATCCGCGTTTTCCGTGATGCCCTCGCTCTCAATCATAATAATGGATGCGCCCGCGTTCAGGCAGTCGTTAGCGGTATCGATCAGGATCTGCGGATCGCGGGTCCCCTCAGCCTCCAATTCCGCCTGCGACGTATCGCCGCCGGCACCGAATTGGATGCCGATCTCTGGCTTTGGCTTGAGGCCGGCCCGCTTCACCTTGTCAATGAGGCCAATAAGATCGGGAACGGGAAGCTGAATAAAGCCGGTTGACAGCTCAATCATGTCAAACTCAAGCCGCTTGCATTCCTCGATATAGGCGTCGACCTGGCTCGGCGCGCGGGCCAGCACGTTTTCAATCCATCCACCGGTCGAGACATAGACGCCGTGATCATGGCAAATGCGGTTGATCTTACGCACAAAGTCGGCGGGCATGAGGCTGAAGGAACCGCCGGCGTACTTATAGCCGTCCACATGCTCACCCATACCCTCCAACAACTCGCGCGTATAGGTGGGTGGCGTCATGGCGTAGTAAGGGCCGCGGATCTCCGTGATGGACTTTTCGCGCGGTTTGTGGTCGCGTTCGTTCATCGGGATGTAGGGGAAAGACCGGTTGGCCCAGTTATCGGAAGGCATTTTGTCAGACATTCATGACTCCATTCAAACGGTCAAATTGCCGAGGATTGCGGCGAAGTCTCGGGCCACCATCGACTCGATGTTTTGCACTGCATCGACGATGGCTCTGCGGGTAAGTTCAGAGGTGTGGGGGGTCGCCAGATCGGTAAACTTGGCGGTCACTGTGTGCCAGCTCATCGGGCGAGTATTAAAGCCCTCATAGTCCGTCTTAGTGATCTTGTGGATCGTGCCGTCTTTCAGGCTAATTGAAATGTCTGTGCACATCTCGCCTGGGAAGCGGTCGGTGTATTCCTGCTTTGGCCGCACGGTAAAGCGCCTAAGGAGGGATTGTATGTCGTCGCGTGTGACCCGGTTGCCCTCGTATTGAGCAGGCAGCACATTGCCGTCGATGAGCGCCACTCCAACCATGTATTGCAGGGAATGGTCGGCCTCTTCTTTGGTGCGAACGATGGTCTTGTCACCCTCCTCACCGCCGCCGATAATGTGAAAAGCCACATCGAAGATGTCGATCCCAATATGCTCGATCTCGTCCCAAGTGAATCCATGAGTTTTCTGCAGCTCGAGCGCCCCCTCGATCGAGGACTGGGAATGGATCTCCGCATTGTATTTCTTGATTATTGATTTTTTGACGTTTTCCAGATCCTCTCTCGACCAATCGATGGTGAATTCACCGGCGATCGCATCCTTGAAACCCTTGTTACCCTCAAACACCTCCTCGGGTCCGGTAATGCCGCGATAGGCAAGAAAGGCGGCATGGGTTCCGATGAAGGCGGTGTTGGGATAGGCCAATCCCTTCCAGTGGGATAGCGCGCCCGTGCGGGTGCAGCGCAGCGCATTGTTGCAGGTCCCAGAAATGGCAATCGACATAGCCGTCTTTTCTGCATCAAGGCCAAGCGCGCGCGCAACACCCGCGGCCGAAGCGTAAGCTCCTTGTACCGTGTGGTCGAAACCCTTGTGGCGCACCGGGGCGACGTCGCAAAGGCGGCCTTGCACTTGGTAGGCTGCGGCCATGGCTGTGAGGAATTGGTCGCCCGAAGCGTCCGCGTATTCCGCCGCGGCCATCACCGCGCCGAAATTATCCGACTGGTGGCAAGTTTCGCCCTTGGCCAGATAGCTGTCCATAAAGTCGAGATACCGGCTAAGCGCACCATTGTAGAAGGCCGCTCTGTCCGGAGCTGATTTGCCGCCACCAATTAGCGTGCAATGGGGCGTACCGCCAAAGTCTTCATGATGCTGACGAATCATTTCGATCGGCTTACCGCCGAGCGCGCCTATAGCCACACCAATCGTATCGAGAATGCGTTTTTTCAGTTCATCGCGCGCACCATCCGACATGGATCGATGGTCGGTTTGTGCAACAAAACGCCCCAATTGACGGACTTCGGTGTCTGGCAGTGAGTCTGAGGGGTGATGTATCATGAAAAGCTCCCAGGCGAACCCCATAAGGAAGTCCGGCACCAATAGGCTTAGAAAAGCTAGCTTGCAAAAATTGCGAATGATAATCATTCGCACTTGACTATTGGATGAGTAGCTGCGAATGAATCTCCGGTCAAGAAGGATTAATTCGACCTTATAACTAATTTTATCGGTTCGGTGGCTAAGCGCGGTCAAGGCTGAATCGAGAGGTCGTCGAAATGAGTATTTCTCGCTCTGATACTAGCGACCAAAGGATTGGGCGGACGAGTGCTAGATTGAGTTGATTCCTCCACATCATTATGCAGAGGGGCCCATGGTTTATGCGCAATCGACTCCGCTTGGATTTTTCGATCTTACGCGAGATGAGTATTATATTATCTCTTTGTTTCGCCAGTGGAACAAACTCGGACCGACCCGAGCGATTGCGGAGCATAGACTGGCCTCTTTTCTTCAACGAGATCATATTTATCCGGCATTGAATTCCTTATTTCAGCTATTTAATGAACTGCAAATTGAGACTCAGGAATCGGAATGGGACAGTGACATCCTGACGGAACATGAAGAGTCCCTCTTAGAGCTTTTGTGTGATTGTAATAACCCTGATAAGGACCCACTAATAAAAAAATGTCGCGACGAATTGCAGAAGCTGGAACTTCAGCTTCGACCTGCGTCCGCCATTTATCGATCTGGTCACGAAGCGTTACTTCGCCGCGCGGCTTACAGCTTTCAAATTGCCTATAGTGCCATTTAATTGAGCAATACTTGGGCTTTGTCTGACCGGAATGGCTTGGAAACGCCTCGGCACGCGTTCCTAAAGCTTCAAGATGCATAAACACGTCTAGCACTTCAATTCAGCGCCCGAAGTTATCCGTTTGACGGTGGTGATTTATATTCACGTCCCTCTATCCCTGCGGCAGGTGAAAGATCTCCCTCCATGAGTGGGGCATCGATTTTTACCATCAGACTGTTTGGCTCAAGAGGGGCAGCATTGGGCCAATATTGGCGCCCGAGATCTACCATCGCCGCAAGCAATTACTTCGCGTCAGCTCCCAGTGGTATTGGCATTCGGATAGGTCTTTGCGAAGACCACCAAGGATCTATTCATTCTTAAGTATACATTAGATCTTTAAGGGCAGGTGCTTGAAGCTACTGTCCTCAAGCGCTAAGGCTGTAAGGCCCTACTTAGGATCTTTAACCAGAGCATGAAAGGGGTCGGAATACTTAGAAGTGCACGGATAAGGTGTCTAGGGGTTTTTGTGTCGGCGGAGAAAACTTTGTCAGGTCGATCCCTTGCACGGCAGACTTGTACTCCTCCAGAGTCGGCGTTCGGCCCAGAATGGCGGATAACACCACGACAGGGGTGGAACCCAAAAGAGATTCACCCTTCTTGGTCTCCGAGTCTGCCACGACCCGGCCCTGAAACAAACGAGTTGATGTCGCTAGGACGGTGTCGCCCTTGGCCGCTTTCTCCTGATTGCCCATGCATAGATTACACCCGGGCCGTTCAAGGTAGAGGATGTTTTCATACTTCGTGCGAGCGGTCTCCTTGGGCACCGCATCATCAAACTCAAAGCCGCAGTATTTTTGCAATATCTCCCAGTCGCCCTCTTCCTTCAATTCATCAATAATATTGTAGGTAGGCGCTGCCACGACCAGAGGGGCCTTGAATTCCACATTTCCATGTTCGGCCTCTAGGTTGCGCAGCATCTGGGCGACGATCTTCACATCGCCTTTATGCACCATGCAGGATCCTACAAAGCCCAGATCCACTTTTTTTTCCGCCTGGTAATAGGAAATCGGCCGGATGGTGTCATGGGTATAACGCTTCGAAACATCGGCATTGTTGACATCCGGATCCGCAATCATCGGCTCATTGATATCGTCGAGATCTACCACGACCTCCGCGAAGTACTTTGCATTCTCATCTGGCTTCAGCGCCGGTTTTTCGCCCGACTTAATCTGATCGATCCGATTTTCGGCGATTTCGATAAGGCCCTTGAGCATCTGGGCATCGTTTTCCATCCCCTTATCGATCATGATTTGAATTCGGTCTCGAGCTATCTCGAGGGATTGAATAAGCGTTTCGTCTTCAGAAATACAGATGGACGCCTTTGCCTTCATCTCCGCAGTCCAGTCGGTAAAGGTGAAAGCTTGGTCGGCCAGCAGGGTGCCAATGTGCACTTCAATGATGCGACCTTGGAAGACATTATCGCCAAAATGCTGCAACATCTGCGCCTGTGTCGCGTGGACAACATCGCGGAAATCCATGTGGCTCGCCATTTCGCCCTGGAATGTAACCTTTACGGACTCCGGGATTGGCATCGTTGCCTCGCCAGTCGCGAGCGCTAGCGCAACTGTCCCTGAATCCGCACCAAAGGCTACGCCCTTCGACATCCGTGTGTGGCTGTCCCCGCCGATTATGATGGCCCAATCGTCTACCGTGATGTCATTCAAAACCTTGTGGATCACGTCGGTCATCGCATGATAAGTACCTGCGGGATCGCGCGCGGTGATCAGCCCAAACTTGTGCATGAAGGCCATCAGCTTTGGGGTATTGGCCTGCGCCTTAAGATCCCATACAGACGCAGTGTGGCAACCAGACTGGTAGGCACCGTCAACGCTGGGCGAAAGTACGGTCGCGGCCATGGCCTCCAGCTCTTGCGCCGTCATGGGCCCGGTCGTATCTTGGGAACCTACGATATTCACCCTGACGCGCACATCGGATCCGGCATGGAGAACTTTACCGGGGGTCGCTCCCAGCGCGTTAGCATTGAAGATCTTTTCGACCGCGGTTAGACCTTGCCCTTCATGACTCACCTCTTTTGATTTCGCGTAAACCAGTGGGGCTTCGATACCAAGCGTCTCAGCAGCAAAGGTCTGAAGCTTCTTGCCGAAAACAATGGCGTAGGATCCGCCGGCCCTCATGAACTCCAGCTTCTGCGGCGTGAGCGACGACGCCATATCGACGAGTTCTTCGTCACCAGCTTCGTTATAGAGTTTCTTTTCTTTGACGCTGATTGTCAGAACCGTGCCCGTTTCCACCGAATAACGCTGCTCTAAGATGGGATTGCCATCATTGTTCAAGATCGGGTTACTATTCTCATCCAGCACTTTCACCCAGTTTTGGAGATCCACTCCAATCCCGCCAGTAACGCCTACGGTGGTCAGAAAGATCGGCGAGATTCCATTAGTACCAGCAACCACGGGGGCGATATTGACGAAAGGAACGTAAGGGCTTGCTTGTTTACCGGTCCAAAGAGCCACGTTGTTGATTCCAGACATTCGCGAGGAACCGACACCCATGGTGCCTTTTTCTGCAACCAGCATAACGCGTTTATCCGGATGTCGGCGCTTCAGTGCTTCTATCTCCTTCTGCCCCTGTTCAGACATCATACATTTACCATGAAGCTCGCGATCGGCACGCGAGTGGGCCTGGTTGCCAGGCGACAAGAGGTCGGTCGATATATCCCCCTCGGCGGCAACATAGGTGACCACCTTTATTTCTTCCTCGACATCTGGAAGCTTGGTGAAGAACTCCGCTCGTGCGTAGCTTTCCAGAATGTCAGCGGCCAAGGGGTTGCCCTCCTCGAAAGCCGTCTTGATCCGATTGGTATCCGCCTCATAAAGGAAGACCTGGGTCTTCAGCACTTCAGCAGCGTCTTTGGCAATCTCGCCATCTTCTCCAAGTGCTAGATCCAACAACACCTTGACCGATGGTCCGCCCTTCATGTGCGACAAAAGCTCAAAGGCAAAAGTGGGCGTGATTTCTTCAACCAGTATCTCGCCCACAATGAGCTGTTTGAGAAATTGGGCCTTTTCGCCGGCGGCGCCCGTCGTGCCTGGCAGGGTATTATAGATCAAGAAGCGCAGGCAATCATTCCTATGCTTGCTCTTGTGATCTACGACATGCGAAATTACTTCCTTAAGGAGAGCGCCGTCCTCGATCGGTTGCGGGCTGAGACCCTGGGCTTTTCGATCCTCAATCTCCCGCAGGTAGTCTTTGTAAAATCTCATTGTCATTCCGACAGAATCGTTACTGGGCAGTATGCGTATTCAATAGGCATATTGGACCATTATGTCACGAGATAGCTGTAAATACGTAAAAGTGGATGCGAGGCTACTGCTGCTTTCTTAAGGTAATTCTCTAGGTTGCCACAAACGGCGATCGCCGCCGGTTTGCGGGGTCACCCGAACACAAATACACATTTTATATTAGTAAATAAATTCTAATATTCTACTAAATAGTTATATTGGATTTGACTTATGAACAAGCCCCATTTTCACAGTATTCCGCCATTGATAGATGATCGGACCTATGTACGCATTTACAGAGCAACGATTGAGCATACAGTTTGGAAGAGATAAACTTGTTCCTGGCTTTTCTGCGCCTTTTGAGATCTTTAGGGCGGTTTCCCTCCCAAACGGGCACACCGAGCAGAACAAAGGCTCTCTGGGTCAAAACTTTTGAGCTGCTGTGCGAAGGCAGTTGTTGGGACAACTTTCGGATAGGTGATCTTTGGAGAGCATGTCACGCACAGCCTGATCCTTAGTTTGATGCTACGAGCCGGAACGGGTTGGCTGCCATGGAAGGCTGAATAAAGAGTTCAGTGACGCTGACTTGGCAAGCTAGCGGCAAGGGATCTGCCTAAGGGTAAATCTTAATTCGGGGAGAGGAATGTAATGCCAGTCACAATTCGACCACTTGCCAAAGCCGATCGCGCCATCTGGGAGCAGATGTTCCAGGCCTATGCCGAGTTTTACAAAACCTCTATCCCCGAAGGAGGATTCGACGGAGTCTGGGAATGGATCTTCGATCCTACCAACGATTTCTGGTGCGATGTAGCCGAAGATTCCAAGGGGGTGGTTATTGGTTTCGTGCAGTACCAACTCATGCATCGATCCCTGGGTGCCAGTATGGTGTGTTATCTGAGTGACCTTTATGTGGACCCGCAGGTTCGCGGGGCAGGCACGGGTCGTGCGATGATTGATCATGTGCTGAATTTTGCAAAAGGGAGAGGCCTCCCCGGAGTTCGATGGTTGACCCAAGAGTTCAATTATTCTGCCCGCAAACTTTATGACAGCTATGCCTCCAAAACCGATTTCATACTCTACAACATTCAGGTTTGAGGTGTGAACACGATGCATTTAACCCAAGATCCCAAAATAGCCTTCCACGCCCGTTCTCGTGGAGCGGCGATTTCGGTCTGGATCCCCTCGAAAAAAGTACAGAGACAGGCAATAGATCGGAGAACAATGAAATTGACCAGCTTGTCGATAGTTGACAACCAGGTCAGACGCTTAATGATCTTCCTGCATCGCCCATACTTTCCGCAAACTTAAAACCTCAAAGCCAGTTGGAGATGTGACGTGCGGATTGGTGTACGGGTTTTGGATATTGTCATCATCCTCGTGATCGGCGTCCTTTGGGGTTTGAATTGGACTGCAGTCAAATTCCTTTTGACTGAGATTGAGCCTCTTACAATTCGCGTCGTGTCGTTCACCGGCGCGACAATAATCCTAGCTGCTATCGCAATCGCGATAAAGCAACCGCTCAGAATTCCGATCAGGGAATTGTTCCCGGCCGCCTTCACGGGGCTATTTGTGATCTTTGGCTTCAATGTCTTAACGTCGCTGGGTCAGGTCCTGGTGGACACCTCTCAAGCGGCGATCATTGGGTACACGATGCCCGCTATCACGGCGATCCTGGCAGCACTATTTTTGAAAGAACCGCTCAGTTCTCGGGTGATTTCCGCTTTAACAATCGCAATGGTCGGATTGGCTATTCTTGCATCCGAGAACCCGATCGCCTTGTTTGAAAAACCATTGGGTCCGGTGATCATGCTGGGAGCGGCGCTTTCCTGGGCGATCGGAAACGTTGCCTTAAAGGCAAAGCAATGGAGCCTGCCACCGCTCTCACTGACGGTTTGGTTTTTTGCTTTTTCTAGCCTGCTGATTTGGCCGACGGCATTGATTGTCGAGAATCCCTGGAAACAGCCCTTACCCAGTCTACCGATCCTACTGACACTCGCTTTCCATGTCCTCGGACCGACGGTCATTTGCTATGTGTTATGGACAATCCTGGTGAGTCGATTGCCCGCGACTGTGGCGGCGATCTCCACTCTCATTGCACCGGTGGTGGGCGTTGTTTCCGCGGCGCTTCTACTCGGCGATAATCTGACTTGGCAACGTATCTTGGCACTTTTCGCCATCGTCCTTTCGATAACGATCACCCTTGTGCGTCCTCGGCCCATCGCTCGAAAGGGCAAGGGGTCCGTTGAGATCACAAGTAAGTAAAAAGCTCCGTATTGTATTATCTTCTGGGGCGTTAGCGGCGGCTTCTTTTGGTCATCGGAATTCAAGCAGGACATTGGCCGCTTAGATCGCAAGACGGGTCAGAGTACCTGGGCTGTACTCTAAGTGGAGTCCTTTCTGGAAGGCCGTCTTTCCACCCATATGGCATAACCGACCCCACCCGCGAGCAGGGCGGCGAGTACATACCACGTCAGAGCATAAACAAGATGATTATTGCGGAAGGTAACCCTGGTCATTCCGCCGCGCGGCCAAGACTCCTCGTTTTCATTTGGCCCGGCATCGATAAAATAGGGAGCCGCCTGCGGCAAATCTTTGATGGACGAAAAAGCCTCGAGATCCCGCGAATACCAGCGGCCAGCCATCGGATCATTCGACTGCAGAAATGTTCCCTTGGGTTCGCTCATGCGCAATAACCCAGTAACCGTGACAGCTTGGTTGTGATTGACCGGTCGCGTGCCGGGCTCTTTTAGCTCGGTTGGGACAAATCCTCTATTGACCCAAATCATCTCACTATTGTCTCGCAACAGCGGCGTCATGATCCAATAGCCACCACCAAGTTCGGTGAGCGCAACAACCGGAATTTCCTCTTGATAAAGAAAATGACCCGTCGCTTTCACCCGATGATACGCGTCCTTTTCAGCATTGATGCTAGGCCATTGATCTGCCGTCGGCGCCGCCACCGGAAGGTTGAAGGCGCGCTCCTCTACGGCTTGGATCAGGCTGCGCTTCCAGTCAAGGCGGTATAGCTGCCAATTGCCGAGGAGCACGAAGCAAATAAATAGTGCAAAGGCCGCGACCATTAACAGAGCTTTGGCCCACTTGCGCGTCCGCCAATCCGTCATTTCCAAATCCGGATCACAGTGTGGCCCTAAGGCAGGGATTTGATGCGTTCAATCTGTTCGTGGGCCGGCATCATGTTCTCCTCAAGATGGAACATGACCCAGATGGAGCCCGCGAGCACAATCACTACCAAGAGTACGGTGAAAGTCAGCGACATCGCCAGCCAACCCTCCTCGGCCCGAGCATTCACGTGAAGAAAGTAATAAATATGGACGAGCATCTGTGCGGCGCCCAAGGTAAACACGATACCAATCGCCAGGACCTTGCTATCCACAAGGCCGCCCATGACGATCGAAAAAGGTATGATCGTCAAAATCACGGATAGAACAAAGCCAATCATGTAAGAGCGGAAGGAACCGTGACCCCCTTGTTGATGGAGATCCTCTTGCCGCCCTTGCTCCTGATTTTCGTGCGCCGTTTTTGCGGATCCGCTCATATGATCACCCCCGCCAGATAAACAAAGGAGAACACGCCGATCCAGATAAGATCGAGGAAGTGCCAGAACATGCTGAGGCACATCACCCGGCGCCGATTCTCAAGGGTTAAGCCATGCATCTGGAGCTGGGCAAGCAGGACCAACAACCAAATGCAGCCAGCGGTCACATGCAGGCCGTGAGTGCCAACCAACGTGTAGAATGACGACAGGAAAGCGCTGGCCATCGGCGTGGCACCGATGTGCCACAGGTGGGAAAACTCCGCGATTTCAAGCATCAAAAACACGGCCCCGAAGAACCCCGTCACGACTAGCCAGACCTGGGTTCCGCGCAAATCGTTCTTATCCATCCGCAGAACGGCAAAACCATAGGTTATGGATGAAAATAGCAACGCAAATGTCGCCACCAAAATCATATCGATTTCGAATAGGTCGGCCGGCGCCGGCCCTGCGGCGTAGTTCCTGCCGAGCACCGCGTGTACAGCAAATAGGCTGCCGAAAATCAGGCAGTCGCTCATGAGATAGACCCAGAACCCCAACATGGTACCAGTCGGGGGGTGGTGCTCTTCTCCTTCGCCGTGGGACGAGTGGCCGTGGGCCTGTCGAATATGAAATTCGATCGGTTCGCCGGTCTCTTCCGTGCTCATGTGGCGCTTGCCCGTTGCGCCATGAGTTTAGTGCGTTCACTTTCGATATTCGCAACTTCATCGGGCGGCACGTGATAGTCGCGGTCATAGTTGAAAGTGTGATCAATGCCGTACCCAATAGAGACGATAAAACTGACCGCGACAAGCCACCAAATGTGCCAGATCAGGGCAAAACCGAGAACTGTAACGATACCAGCGAGAATGATGCCGGTGCCGGTATTCTTGGGCATATGGATTGGTTCAAAATTCTCCAACGGACGCCGATAGCCGGCCACCTTCATATGCCACCAGGCATCGATCTGGTGCACGCGAGGCGTAAAAGCGAAATTGTAATACGGCGGCGGAGAAGATGTGGACCATTCGAGGGTCCGGCCACCCCAAGGATCTCCCGTGGTGTCGCGCAAGGCTGCACGGTTGCGAATGCTGACGAAGATCTGCAACAAAAAGGCGCCAAGGCCCGCAGCAACGAACAGAGCCCCTATTAGAGCGACAATGAAATAGCCACCATATATTGTGTCTTCGAACTGACTGAGGCGCCGCGTGACACCCATCAGCCCGAGCACGTAAAGCGGCATGAATGCCAGATAAAATCCAATCACCCAGCACCAAAAGGAGACCTTGCCCCAGAAGGGATCAAGGCGGAATCCAAATGCCTTGGGAAACCAGTAGGTCATGGCGGCGAAGATTCCGAACACAACGCCGCCGATAATCACGTTGTGGAAATGGGCGACCAAAAACAGGCTATTGTGAAGCACATAATCAGCCGGCGGAACCGCAAGCAGTACACCGGTCATGCCACCGATGACGAAGGTGAGCATAAAGGCAATTGTCCACAGCATGGGCAATTCGAAACGGATCCGCCCCTTGTACAAGGTGAACAGCCAATTGAAAATCTTGGCGCCGGTGGGGATCGAGATCACCATGGTTGTAATACCGAAGAACGAATTGACATCGGCACCGGCGCCCATGGTGAAGAAGTGGTGAAGCCATACGATATAGGAAAGGATTGTAATCACCACGGTGGCGTAGACCATGGAGGTATAGCCAAATAGACGCTTGCCGCAAAAAGTTGCGACGACTTCCGAAAACACGCCAAAAACTGGCAGTGTCAGGATGTAAACTTCAGGGTGCCCCCAAATCCAGATGAGATTGACGTACATCATCGGATTGCCACCAAGATCGCTGGTGAAGAAATTGGTTCCCACATAGCGATCGAGGGTGAGCAACGCCAAGGTCGCAGTGAGAATTGGGAAAGTCACCACAATCAGGATATTGGTGCACAAGGCGGTCCAGCAAAACACCGGCATGCGCATATAGCTCATACCCGGGGCCCGCATTTTCACTATGGTCACAACGAGGTTTATGCCGGATAGCGTTGTGCCTATTCCAGCGATCTGAAGCGCCCAGATATAATAGTCTACACCCACGCTGGGACTGAACCCGGGCCCGGACAGGGGCGGATAGGCCAGCCACCCTGCCGTCGAGAATTCTCCAACGAATAGAGAAACCATCACCAGGACCGCACCCGATACGGTCATCCAGAAACTGAAATTATTGAGAAATGGGAAGGCGACGTCCCGCGCGCCGATCTGGAGCGGCATGACAAAATTCATCAGCCCCGTCACGAACGGCATGGCAACAAAAAAAATCATGATCATGCCGTGCGCGGTGAAGATCTGGTCATAATGATGGGGGTCGAGGTATCCAGAACCGCCGCTTGCGGTCCAAGCCTGTTGAATCCGCATGAGAATGGCATCGGCAAAACCTCGGACCAGCATCACAAGCCCGAGCACCATATACATGATCCCGATTTTCTTGTGATCGATAGAGGTGAACCATTCTCGCCACAAATAGCCCCAAAGGCGGAAATAGGTCAGCGCCGCCAAAAGAGCGATACCACTGATCGCGACGACAACGAAGGTGACCACCACCACCGGTTCGTTGATCGGGAAAATATCCCAACCTAACTTCCCGAAAATCGGATCCCAACGGTTGTAGTCGACTACCGCCATATTGTCCTCAGTCTGCGCCCTGCGTTGGTGCCTATTAGCTTACCGTGATTGCCTTAGATTGGCTGACTTGCTTAGTAAGTCTTGATGGGGCTTGAGCTTTGGTCGCATCAATTACCCCTTTCGGAAATCGTCTCTTGCAAGGGATTCCCTATCCACTTCGCTAAGAGACTGTCCGTCGAATTCTTGTCAGCCGTGGCCCTCGATAAACTCACCGGTACTTTTGTCATTTTAGCCGACTTCCGATCGCTGATTTGAGATAACATTGCGACAGGATCCTGGACAGTGCAAATGCCGGCGAAAACTTCGCGAAGGAACAAGCCTTCCAGGCCGCCACCGCCAAGCGCATCGACCGTCATCATATCGTCCTGACACAGAGTGCCCTCCTCGACGCACAAATTGATAATTGCACCCCACAACGCAGGGTCCACACTGTTATAGTAGGTGACAGGGTTGGCGGTGCTGGGCCTGTTGAGCTCCAGATAAGTCGAACGGTCAAGCTCTTGGGAACCGGATCTGACCCTGGTTACCCAATCGTCGAACTCGGTCCCCTCGACCCCCTTGAACTGGAAATGCATTTGGGAAAAGCCCGCGCCGCTATAGTTGGCCGAAAACCCCTTATAGCTCCCCGGCTGGTTGATCACCGCGTTCAGTTCGGTCTGCATGCCCGCCATAGCATAAATCTGACCGGCGAGTGCCGGGATATAAAAAGAATTCATCACTGTAGCGGACGTTATTTCGAATTTGATCGGCCGATTCACTGGCGCCGCAACCTCGTTGACGGCGGCAACGCCCTGTTCCGGATAGATAAAGAGCCATTTCCAGTCCATCGCAACGACTTGTATGACAAGTGGCTGCACGGATGGATTGATTGGAACATCAGCGGAAATGCGCGAAAGCGGACTGTAAGGCTCCAATCGGTGTGTTGCGACCCAGGTCAATCCCGCGAGGCACATGATGATTGCCATGGGAACTGTCCAGATCACAATTTCGAGGCTGATAGAGTGATGCCAATCCGGCTCGTAAGTCGCATTCTTATTCGAGGCGCGAAAATGGATGGCAAAAAAGACCGTCAGCGCCATCACCGGCACGACCACGATTAACATTAGGATTGTCGAATAGATAATGAGGTCTGCTTGCTGGTCGGCGATGTCACCCGACGGCTGCATTACCACCATTTCGCAGCCGCTGAGGGCCAGTAAAGCCAGTATTCCTGAAGGTTTCCAGCAGCTTTTCATCTATCTTGATCCACCCATTTGGGCATCGTCATCCAGCTCAAACCGTGCAAAAAAGGTCAAGGGGCACAAGCCGTAAAACCTGCGCAGATTTCCAGATGGCCATGAGAACAGAATCATTAATAACAGGACGTCATTGTTACACGATACATTGCATCGGATTTTGAAGCTAAATACCCGGACGTGCAAACCGGAATTACACGCTCAGCCAAAATCACAGCGGTCGAATGTCTCGTACATTTGACAATAGGCCCTAAAATTTTTCGTTGTTTGCAAGCTGCAGGGGAACGATCATAGAGTCGTTTATGTTGGTGGCTTAAACGCAAAGGTCGGAACGGATGACAGACGGCACTACATCCAAAAGCAGCGCAAGTCCTCCAGAAAAAGCCAAACTGGGCCTGGACGACCTGATCATCACCGTCGTGATGGCCCAGGTCACTGATTATTTTGGATTTTTTGTCTACGCCTTCGCGTCCGTATTGGTTTTTCCACGGTTCGTTTTCTCCAACTACGATCCTGCGACAGCGGTGCTGTTGTCATTTGCCGTTTTTCCGCTGGCCTTCCTCGCCCGTCCTTTCGCAAGTCAATCTTTCAAGTTCCTGGAAATGCGGACAGGACGCTCCGTTAAGATTACGGTCGCCCTTTTTATTCTTGGCGGATCCACGATGGCTATCGGGCTTCTGCCAAGTTATGAAACGGCGGGCTGGCTAGCACCGGTTCTGCTCATCGTGTTTCGGATCGGCCAGGGTATTGGTCTTGGCGGCTCCTGGGATGGAATGACGCTTCTGCTTCAGACTCATGCCTCGGAAAAGCGGCAAGGCTGGTATGCGATGATCCCGCAGTTGGGTGCGCCTATCGGCCTTTGCGTGGCGGGCGCCATCTACTTCGTATTGACTGGGTTTCTAACCGACGAAGAGTTTATCAATTGGGGATGGCGTTGGCCGTTTTTTGCGGTTTTGGCCGTCAATGTCGTCTCACTTTTTGCCAGACTTCAACTGATCCATAGCGAAGCGCATGAAATCCTTAAAGAGGAGGTGCAGCTAAAGTCCAGTCCATTTTTTGAGATGTTGTCAGTGCATTGGCGTGACGTGCTGATGGCGACCTTCTTGCCGTTGTCCAGCTACGCAATCTTGCACATGGTGACGGTCTTTCCTCTGGCTTATGAATACCTTTATCACGAAAAGCCGATCGCTGATTTCCTGTTATTGATGTTGATCGGCGGATTCATCTGCATTCCTTCAGTGGCGATCTCGGGATTATTGTCCGACCGCTTTGGGCGCAGACGAATGCTGGCAATCGTTTCGCTTCTGATCGGTATGTTCAGCTTTTTGGTGAATAGCCTGCCCGATGGCGGACTCGCATACATCCTGATTGGATATGTTCTTTTTGGACTGTCTTATGGCCAAGCAAGTGCAATTCTGCCCGGTCGCTTCCAACAGAAATACCGTTATACCGGCAGTGCGCTAGCAACAAATTTATCTTGGATATTTGGTGCTGCATTCGCACCGATAGTTGCGACTGGGCTGGCTCTTAATTTTGGTTTGCTTTTTGCCGGCTTCTACCTGCTATCGGGCGCGCTAGTAACCTTAGCCGCCTTGGCTATCCTGGGTTTCAGCGAAAAGCTGGAACATGATTAATCGACCAACCCGATACGCAGCCTTTGCCATAGTATCAAGGTTTTCTGGGGGCCATTTGGATCCCTAACGATTGGGGTTGAATAATCTTTTCCGGTACTTCAGTTCACCGCCCGAAGTGATCCGCACGACGATAATTGGGTACATAAGATTTCCCTTATGGATGCGGCCGGTTGAAGATCTAGCCGATGAGCAGGGCATCGATATCTGTCACAACACGGTTCGGCCTTGCCCGAAAGTCTGGCGTGTATCCTCCACCACGGCGAGTTACCAAGAGAGTGAAACGCCAGTCTGAAAAATCGGCTCGTTGTCTTCTGCGGACGGATTGCCGCGATCAGACATAAGATCCCCGGGCAATGGTGAAGCCCGCCACAGCCGTTGCTACGGTTGAGCTACACGCTAGCGATTTCGCCACAAAATCACCTCCGATGAATTTCAGGGCGGCAATGTCTGAGGTCGAATAAGTAGGCACAGACCAACAGCGCCGACATCTCTCGGATTTGTCGCGGTCCAAAACGGGCCCCTGGCCGGTTGGTCGTTGCACAGTCAAAAGGGATGCCGGTAATCGCCACGTCGACCCCTTGTAAGTCCTTCGTATAACGCCGGCGCGCGAAGCTGGTGGCACCGGCAAAGGTCAATTCTGGGCTATTACCAAAGTGGCTCTGCCGCAGAAAAGCGTTGTCGATTCTGATGTCTTTTTTATCTGCCATTGATTTGCTCCATTACTAGGGACTCTTAAGCCAATGCTTGTGGCCCTAAATCGGAAAACCCAGAGCATGCACAAAATTCAACCAATGTCGTCGCCAACCAGCTTTTTCGTCTACTGTGTCCAAAGCGTATAGGGTGATTCGGGCGCCTATCCAGCGAAACGGTTCAGGCGGGATGCGATTTGGCATGGTTTTGGCGAAACTCATCTTCAGCTCTGGTAGATCCGTCTGATCCAGCCTGGCAAGTCCCACACGGGCCCCAAACCGACTGGTAGAAACACCAAAGCCCGAATAACCGCCCGCCCATATGACCTTTCCCTCGTGGTAGGACTGGAAGTGAACTGCCATCCTTGTGGTAAGCGCGATCGGACCACCCCAAGCATGAGTGAAACGGACATCGTCTAACTGCGGAAAGGTTTTTTGAAAGGCGCCGGCTAGCCGGTGATAAGGTTCAATCTCGCGGTCGCCGGCCGGGTCCGTTTGGCCACCGTAATAATAAGCCAAGCGCCCACCAAAAATGATCCGATTGTCTTTGGTCATACGGGTATAATTGAGTTGTGTTCGGGTATCATAGATACCCTGACGGTTTTTCCATCCGACCCGCTCAAGCTGCTCGTCGCTTAGTGGCTCTGTTGCCAAGATGCGATCGCGAATACAAACCACTCGCCGCTTAATATGGGAATGCCCTGCCGTAAAGGCGTTAGTGCAGAGCAAGACCTTTGGCGTTCGTATTGTTCCGTCATGGGTGCGAATCCGTACCGCACTGCCATCATCCACAAGACTCTCCATCGGCGTGTGCTCGTAGAGACGAATGCCAAGTTTCAGAGCGGCCGATTTAAGCCCCCAAGCCAGCCGAGCGGGGTTTACCGTACCGCTTTGTTTTTTGTTCCAGCAGGCGCCAGAGTAAAGTGGGGAGTTGACCTCGCGGCGGACTTCCTCTTTGTCTAAAAAAGCGACGTCATGCCCATAGCGGTGGTGAAGCTCATACTCTTCTTTGATATCCGATAGCCGGTCGTCACCGATCGCCACTGTGAGCTCGCCACCCCAAGTCTGATGAGCATCGATCTCATATCGCCGAAGTGTATCGAGGAATCCGTCCATGTTTTGCTGGCCGAGCCGCTCAAGCTCGGCGATATCGTTGGGGAAAACTCGCAATGCGTTGCTCAATCCATGCATCAATGATGTGGAGACGATTGCACCAGGCCGCCCCGAGGCACCATAGGCCACTTTTCCCGCTTCAATTAAGACAATGTCGCGCAGTGGGGCGGCCTCTTTGGCCTGGATTGCCGCCCAAAGGCCTGTAAATCCACCTCCGACAATCACCAAATCGGCATCGGTGGAGCCGATGAGCTGTCGCTCTGTTGGCGGCGCATGATCACTGTCTAGCCAAAAAGGAAAGAGTGTTACATCACCTAGGAGCTGCTTAACAGTGTTGTTCATTTCACTATCGATCCAAAACACTATGACAAATTATCCGAAGAATTAGCGAGCTGGACATCGCTTTGCCTTTTATGTTCTTGGCGCCGCATGACGAGGGCGGCTAGAACAACGCCAACAGCGACAACGCCGATGATAATTGACGCCATCGCATTTACATCCGGACTCACTCCAAGCTTAACCTTGGAGAATATGATCATGGGAAGAGTGCTCGCGCCCGGCCCAGAATCAAAACCAGCGATAACCAAGTTGTCAACGGAAAGAGTGAAAGCCAACGACCATCCCGAAACCAATGCAGGTGCAACGATCGGCAGTGTGATAACGAAAAATACCTCTACTGGTCTTGGCGCCTAGGCCCATCGTCGCTTCTTCTAGTGATGCATCCATATCCGAAAAACTCGATTGCACGATCACAGCTACATAGGCCATTGTGAAAGTAATATGCGCGATCGTAAGGGTCCTAGCCCGCGGCCCGCGTGGCCATCCCATACTGTCTTCTAAAGCAACAATTAAACGGTCTACGAGTTAGTCTTGGTGCTGAGCGCACAATCGCTTTTAATTACTCGATAATTTTGCACCAGGACTAATGTGTCGACGGGCTAATCAACACTCTCAACGGGTCCGCCTGCTTTGACCCAGGCTCCAAATCCTCCTGAAATATGGGCGACAGGAGATAAACCCATATCTTGGGCGGTTTGGGCGGCCAGTGCCGAGCGCCAAGCGCTGGCACAGTAGAAAACGTAGGTTTTATCTTGGTTAAAGACATCCTTATGATAAGGGCTTTCTGGGTCGATCCAAAACTCTAGCATGCCACGTGGGCAGGAATACGCTCCGGGAATCTTGCCGCTGCGTTTGAGTTCGCGAATGTCGCGTAGATCAACCAGGATGTGATCATTGCTTCCCAGAAGAGCGATGGCTTCATCCGTAGGAATAGTGGTGATAACGGCGTTGGCAGCCGCCACCATTGACTTGATCCCCTTGGTGATTTTTTGGGGCATTGATGAATCTCCCGAGCTTAGGTTGATTGTTCGATCAAGCGGTTGGGATCCTGTTTCCAAACAGAAAAGGAACCATCAAAAAGCCTCCCCTGATAGCCTAACTCGGCCAGAGCCAAAAGAGCTACCGTCGCCGCATAGCCGGAGCCACAAGACGTTATGATCGGGTAATCGCGCCAAAGGGGAGCGCGCTTATCGAATACGGCGGACAGGGCGGGCGGCTGCAAAAACAGGCTGCTATCCCCATCGAGCAGAGCAGAGTAGGGAATGTTGATCGCCCCCGGAATATGGCCGGTTGTAGGATCGCCTGGCGTTCCGGCATAGCTGGCCGGCCCACGCGCATCGATAAGACAATGCGCGGCATGGGTTTCCACGAATTCCTCCAAGCTAATCCGCAAATCTTCATGAAGCTTGGGCTTGAAATCGCCCATTGGTATTTCCGGTAGATCAGTTGAAACCAGCTTGTTTGATGCAAACCACTTTCCCCAACCTCCGTTTAAGACACGAACATTTTTGAAGCCCCAATATCTCATCGCCCACCAGATCCGGCCGGCCTGCATATGATGATAGTCATCATAGAGGATGACCAAATCGCTGGCGGTAATGCCAAGCGAGGAGAATGATTTTTCAGCTGCTGCCTGATCCGCCACCGGCGCCAGGCTGAGCTTTTCGTTACTATCGAGGAAGTGCTTTGTCCAATCCAGGAAGATCGCTCCGGGGACATGGCCTTCCGCATAGACCTCCGGCAAGGCACGAGCCGGACTCTTCCATGTTCCCCGTACGTCGTAGATCTTGATGTTGGGTGCCCCGATCATTTGCTCCAACTGGTCGATTGAAACCAGAGGAGAGCTCCTGGCGATAACTTGCTTCAAAACTTGCGCAGATGACGCAGATGGCATTGTTTGCTCCATTCAGATTTGTACAAACTACTCGCGTCGCCGTGCTGGCGCTGTTGCCATGAAGACTCCGAGCCCCGCAACAAACATTCCCGCCCAGGCCACAGGCGGCATGACCTCCCCCAGGATAATCCATGCGAAGCTGGCAGCCATGGGTGGGACGAGGAAAAAAAGCGCGGAGACCTTCGACACTTCTCCCGCCCGGATCATGGCAAGTAACAGCCCAACGGCGATGAGCGAACTGGCAATGATCAGATAAATGAGAGAGGCGATCAACTGCCATGTCCAAGTGATCTCTAGGCTCTCAAAGGCGACCATGAAAGGAACCACTCCCAAAAGCCCCGCTGTGAAGCCGACCAAGTTGGCAGTGACAGGATGATGAGAGACGCCAAAGCGTTTCTCCCAGAGCGACCCGCCCGTTATGCCGATTAGAGCAAGCACGGCAAAAGCAAAACCGATGGGCGACGGTGCCGCAATCTCAGTACGTGCAACAATCACGAGAACTGCCCCAATCAAACCAAGGACTAAACCAGCCCACTGTCGCCAGCTTACCGCTTCGCCTGCCCAGCGTGGCGCTATCAAGCCGGTAAGAATAGGCTGCATCGCGAGGATCAGGGCAAGTGTTCCGACAGACAAACCGGCGTGAAAGGACATGTAGCACATGCCGAAATAAACGGCCTGCAAAAGAAATCCGACGATAGCCAGATGCATCCACTCAGAAGGCGATTTTGGAAGCGGCGGACGCAGAATGACAAAGAGCCCCGCCATGATGACCACGACACAGGCAAAGCGCAGGGCAAGAAATGTCATGGGCTCCACATAGCCAAGACCAAACTTGGCCGCGACATAACCTGTCGACCACATCACCAAAAAAATTATGGGCGCAAGGACCAGCCATGTCGGTCGATTTTCGGTCACGGTTAGTGTCCTTGTCTCCTATGTCGCTTGCTCAACGAAGCAAGGTCACTTCATCACCGTGGTGTAGGTCTTGCTGACGATTTTCCATCCCGTCTTCAGTCGAAGAAGTGTCAGCAGGTCATAGCAATTCAGCGTCGGCAGATCAATCGATGACGGACACGTGGCATATTCGACAAGACCGTGCTAAACAGGACAAGAGGCGCTTATGGCCCAAAAAGAAAAATCTTTGATTGTCCTCCTCGCCGCACCAGAAACGTCTGCATCAGTTCTTTATGGACTATATGATGTGCTGATGTCCGTCGGCGCTGTTTACCCTGACATGATAACAGGTACGCCGGGCCGAGAGCTTCTTGACGTACGCATCGTGTCTGCCGACGGAAAACCCTTTCACTGTATCGGAAACATCCCAGTTCAACCCCATGCTGCAATCAGTGAAATCAACTCTGCAGACGCGGTCGTCGTATGCGACATGTACACCTCAATCTATGACGTCCCTAAGAACCGATATCCCCGGGAGGTATACTGGCTCAAACAAATTTACGGTTCTGGTGCTTTCCTGGCATCGGTATGTTCAGGGGCATTGCTTCTGGCTGAAAGCGGTTTATTAGACGGTCAGGAGGCAACGGCTCATTGGGCCTATAGAGACATGTTTCAACGCCATTACCCGCAAGTGGCCTTCCGCAACGAGTCCATCCTTTGCCTCGGGGCAGAACACGATAGAATTGTCACCGCCGGAGGTGTCAGCGCATGGCATGATTTAGTGGTTTATTTGATTGCTCAATTTTGTGGCTATACCCACGCCATCGAAACCGCAAAAGTCTTTTTGATCAGCGGTCACTCGGAAGGCCAATCACCCTACTCGGTGATGACCCGCCCCATGGAGTCTTCTGATCGGCCCATAACGGATAGCCAACAATGGATCGCTGAAAACTATTCCACCGCAAATCCGGTGGAGAGCATGGTGCAGCGCTCTGGCCTTAATTCCAGGACATTCTCGCGGCGATTCCGCGCTGCGACAGGCTTCACTCCGATTGAATACGTCCAAGCGCTCAGAATCGAAGAATCTAAACAGATGCTTGAAACCGAATTTGTGCCGATTGACGATATCGCTGCTGCCGTCGGATACGATGATCCAGCATCTTTTCGACGCGTCTTCAAGCGAAACGTCGGTCAATCGCCAGCTGCCTACCGTAAGAAATTTCAAGATATGTCGAGATTTGTGAGACCTATTCCCACCTTATAAAGGCCAGTTCGCTGGGCTGACCCGCGAAATTGTTTCCTCCGCTATGAGCCAAAACTCCACTATTCCTGACATTTCGGTTAACGTCGGAAATACCATCGGTTTGATTGTAGGGAGAAGGAAACAAGACTTGGTTTTCGCTTTGATTACCTAATCCTTTTCGAGAAAATCTCCACCTGTCGTGGGGCACCGACTAATCCTGGCTTTGTGAAGACTTCCCGAGGCTACGGACGAGGTTGCCATAATTCTTTTTGACGCATTTTAAGGTTATAGGTCACTGCCAGTCCTATAGATATGGGATCATCCTCGCTTTGGTTTGGAATATTTGGCCGATCTTGAAGTAGCCCGTCTTGATCGTCAAAAATCTGAAGGTGCCTTAGCGCGCTATCATAGAAAACGCCCACGAAGTACCGGTTAAGAACCTTTGGCACAGTTAGCCATTTGACGGTCATAGAAACGTCCATCAAGGATGTAGGCTTGTTGCCTCACTAGAAAATGATCCAACGTTAGAGGACGCGCATGGCCCAATTTGGCAGACTAAATTGAAATCTTGTGCCGATCTTCCGGACAGTATGTTTTGCCGCAGACCACTATCACACACCAAGATTTGCCCCCAGTAGGACTGTTCAACACCCAAGAGCGCTACGGGGCCGTCGCAATAACATTTCACTGGTTCTTCGTCTTGGCTTTCGCGGGTCAACTAATAATTTACTTATGGATGTACAATTTACTGATTTGGAACCGGAAATGGTGGTTTTATGACCAGCACAAGTCGATGGGCCTGACCTTTTTTTTAGCTGTTGTCTGCCGGTTGGCTTGGTGTTTGTTGAATCCTAAGCCAGTTATGCCGCCCACCATGACGCGCGGGCAGATTTTGGCTGCGCGGCTTTCACACGGCTATCTTTTTTTCGGTATGCTTGTGATGCCCATATCCGGTTTTCTGGGCTCCAAGGCAGGAGGTTCTGAGGCCAATTGGTGGGGCATCTATGAATCTCCCGACCTTTTCAGTGAGAATGTTACCCTGAATTTCTGGGCGGAAACTGTTCATACTTGGACTTTTTACTCTATTGCCGTTGTTGTCCTTTTGCATGCCACTGCCGCCTTGATCCATAATTTTAAGTGGGGTGATCCCACATTGCATCGAATGCTGCCATGAGGCGCTTTTTCCGGTTCCAGGTTATGCATGGATTCTTGGAGGGCTTTTTGGCCCGATTGGTTGGGTGGACCATTTTGGGTTCGCTCGGGGTCATTTTAGCTTTTGGCGTGCTGGGTATTCGAATCGGTGGTTTTGGCGCCACGTTGCTTTTTGTCGCTTATCAGGTTGTGGGACTTTGCCTTGCGTTGGTGGTGACGGTGCTTGCGTGGCGTCGACTCACTCGGGCGGACGTCCGTGCGAAACCATTGCCAAAAAGTCAATCGCAACGTCTGTCAAAGATCTCAGATCCACCGATCGGCAGACTTGACCCGACCGTTTGTGTTTGCGTCCCAAGTTTCAATGAAAAGGTGGGCATCATTGCCACAGTCTCAGCGTTGCTCGATCAGACGACCCCCATAAACGAGATCATTTTGGTGGACGATGGATCGGAAGACGGAACCATCCAGGTTTTGCAGCAGAAATATGGTTTGTTGTTGGAAGAAAACCTGGGCGATGCGGTACTTTTTCGTGCCCAAAAGGATAGGCGCATTCGGGTTGCAATGGCGCGACGTGGCGGAAAGGCAGCCGCTCTTAACCGAGGATTGGCTTTGGCTGATTCGGATCTGTTTGTCACAGTCGACGCGGATACTGTTTTAGCGCGGGATGCATTGGCTGAGATATTAGCTGTTTACGCTCGTGACCCATTGGCCGTCGCGGTCGCGGGCGTGGTCATCCCTTTGCCGCGCCGAGCCCTGCAAGTGGCCGGGCGTTGGCGCTACCGTTTGCCTCGAACCGCATTGGCCCTATATCAAACCATCGATTATGCCCTGGATTTTGCATGGCGTCTCGGCTGGGAGACGGCAAATGGTGCCCATGTCATGTCGGGATGCGCGACTTCTTTTCGAAAGGATTTGCTGGTTCAGATCGGCGGATTCCGGGCAACCACGGTCACCGAAGATTACGAGGTCATTCATCGTCTGCGTCGCTGGTGCGCTGAGAACGACCGCCCGCACCGGATCTTGACCGCGCCTCGCGCCCGTGTTTTTACCGAGGCATCCGCCACCTTATCAGCATTGATGCGTCAGCGCATTCGATGGTTTCACGGATTTTTGCAGACTCAGATCGCATATTGTCGATTGATCGGCCGGTACCGCTATGGCTGGTTTGGGACCCTGACCTTGCCGGTGAAGACCATTGATGCAGCTTCGCCCGGCATGGTGACGATTGCCCTTTGCGGATTCTTTCTGTGCCTGACAGGGGATGCCACCGTCAATTTGGGCTTAGTGATTATCGGGACTCTGGGCGCTCGTCTGGCAATTGACTGCGCTGTTGGCGCGACCGCCCTAGCATTACGCCAAGGTGCGATTGCGCCATTTTTTAACTGGCAACAGACCGCCGTCCTGGCTTTAGCTCTTCCGCCCTATTATGTGGTCAATCGTTCTTTGTGGTTATTGATTGGTCTTTGCGCCTATTGGCGCCTATTTACCGGTTCTCACCGCTGGTGAAGGCCACCACTATGACTCGCCGCTGGAAAAATGGTCCGAGCGACTTGAGGGGCTTTGCCTATTGGCGCTGCGGATTTATTGGATCCGGTTCTCATGCGTAAATTCGGGCCGGCTTATATTTTCTTGACAATCGATCGTTTCGGTCACGCTGGTAACCCGATGGAATTTGCAAAAAAATTCTGGATGTCAGCATCAAATACCGAGTGGCGGATGCGGCCAAGGAATCCCTCGACGGCCTGCCCTATATCGGACCCACTACATTACGGTCGTCGGATGATCGCACCATGCTTGGTTGACGTTGCTTGCAGTTGAATACATCCACAAAAACGATGACTTTCGCTCCTCACCATTCAGCGTGGTGATTGCCTCATGTCCTCATTGCCCGCCTGCTCTTGTTCAGGTGGACGCACCCTTGCTGATCTTGATCGGTGTCGCAGACGAATGGACCAATTTCTTGCACTGCGAAAATATGGCGTTGAAAAACCCGATTGACGCGAACGTCGCGCTAAAGGTTTATCAAGAGGCCATCTATGCCTTCGACGAGGATTGGCCTGGAGGTAGATATTACGGCCACACCATTGATCCCGACCCTGACCCGAGGAAGCATGCGATCGTGAAAATAAACGCCTTCTTGGCGGACCGCCTCAAAAACTGCCAACGGGATTCGATTGAGCAATCCGACCGCGATGGGGCTGCAAAGTCAGCTTTGCCACCGTTCTCCAATAAAGGAGTGGCGAGGGCCTGAGTTGGGTGCAAAAGGCTGCCTCGCCGCGATAACAGAGTTGAGACATTGGTAGCCTAGTCGAACTTTACCGAGGGCAAGGGATACCGCTTCGCATCAGTCTATTTTTCCCAACTACAAGCTAATCGTTGCAAAATGGCGAACGTCCCTATACCTCCGTAGGTAAGGATTCTGATCCTGTTTTGGAGATTGAAATGAAATCGCGTGCCAAAGTGGTTGTTGTGGGGGGTGGTTGCGTGGGAGCTGCGACCCTTTATGGCCTGACGCAGCACGGTTGCACCGACGCGGTGCTGCTGGAGCGCTCGCAGCTTACCGCCGGGTCTACTTGGCATGCTGCCGGGCTGCTGGTTACCTTCGTGCGTTCCCACAGAATTTCCAAGATGACGATGGAGACGATCCGGATCTACCGTGAGGTGGAGAAAAAACTAGGTACCTCGGTCGGCCTCAATCAGGTCGGCCAACTGCGCGTGGCCAACACGCAGACCCGTTGGGACGAATTTCGATCCTATTTCGCCATCGCAGATGCCGCGGGCGTGCCTTGCCGCCTCCTAAATCCGCAGGAAATAGCGGAGGTACACCCCCTTCTGGTGCCTCACGACAATATTAAAGGCGGCATCATTCATGATCAGGACGGCTATGTGAACCCCGCGGATATCACCATGGGATTAGCGAAGCTGGCGCGCGATCAGGGCGCCCATGTCTATCAGAATACCCAAGCCATTTCTTATGAGAATCTCGCCGATGGGTCGTGGCGGGTCGAAACCAACAGCGGCGAGATCACCTGCGAGCACCTGGTTTTTGCCACCGGTAATTACGCCCGCGAAAATGCCCGTCGAGTGGGATTGGACCTGCCCTGCATCCCAATTGTGCATCAGTATTGGACCACCGAACCGGTCCCCGAATTGCTCCGACGGCGCGCGGAAAATCAAGCGGAATACCCGATCTTACGCGATGAAGATTACGGCGCTTATTTGCGCGAAGATGCGGGCCGCCTTCAATTTGGCCCCTACGAGTTTGAAAAAGACCTAAAACTTTTTGCCGAAGACCGGGTTCCTCCTGGATTTGAGGCCGATCTCTTGCCTGAGGATATGGATGCGGTAGCAGCCCAGTGGGAGCGCGCGATTGAACGAATTCCAATCTTAGGCGAGGTAGGAATCCAAGCCAACACTCGAGGCCCCTTCCAAATGACGCCGGACGAATTGCCGCTCTGCGGTCCGGCCCCTGGTAAAAAGAACCTTTGGCTGGCCGAGGGTGTGCCCGGCGGCATTCTTTGGGGGGGCACTATGGGCGAGCGCCTGGCCCGCTGGATCATGGACGACGATCCGGGAATCGACATGTCGGAACTCGATCCACGGCGCTTCGGCGATATCGCCTCAAAACGGTGGACCATGGACAAGGTGCGTCAGACCTGGGGCACCCATATGAACGCCCACATTCCGGGCGAGGATTTACCCGCCGCGAGGCCGATGAAGACCGCGCCATCCTATGATTTGCTTAGCGCTCGCGGCGCGGTCTGGACCACCTTAAACGGTTATGAGTTTCCACGCTGGTTCGCCCCCTCGCCGGAACTGGCGGTGCCAGAGCACAGCTTTCGCCGCACGGCCCACATGGCGTATGTTCAAGAGGAGGTGCGCACGACCCGCGAGGCAGCGGGATTCATCGAAATGTCACCTATGACGAAATTCCTGGTACGCGGGACCGGGGCCGCGGCTTGGCTTGACCGGATCTTGGCTAACAGCCTGCCCAAAATCGGCCGTATCGCTTTATCAGTCGCCTGCAATCCGCGCGGTGGGATTGATGCGGAATACACCGTAGTGCGTTACGGCGATAATGACTTTTACCTGGTAAGTACCCCAAACGGTCAGCGCTACAATTGGGACCAGCTCACACACCTCTTGCCCGACGACGAATCGGTCACAATCGAAGATGTTTCCGAACAGATGGGCGTTATTGCGCTCGCCGGGCCCAGGTCTCGAGAAATTCTGCAACCAATGACCGACAGCGATTTATCGACCGCGGCTTTTCCTTGGCTGTCGGCGCAACGGGGAGAGGTAGGCTATGCCAAGAACCTCCACCTGTTACGGATCAGTTATACCGGCGAGTTGGGTTGGGAACTGCATCATCCGATTGGCTATAATCGACACCTTGTGGACCTCATGCTGAGCGCGGATGTAAAAGCCTTTGGTCTGGAAGCGTTGGAATCCATGCGCCTGGAGAAATCCTATCGGGCCATAAATCGCGAGCTTTGCAAAGACCTGACCCCCTTTGAGGCCGGATTACATCGCTTTGTGAAGTTGAACAAGGGCGACTTCATCGGCCGGGACGCACTGCGGGAACAGCTCGATCAGGCATCTTATCATACCTTGGTCACGCTGAAACTGCCCTGCTGCGATACCTCGGTAATTGCTGATGAAAGTGTCTATGACAATGGCAAACTGATCGGCCGCGTCACGTCTGGGGGCTTTTCATACTATTGTAACCACGACATCGCGATGGCGCTGGTGCCCCAGAAATTCACTGCCAAAGGCACCCAATTACAGGTCAGCGTTCACGATGAACTTCGCAATGCCGAAGTCGTGGATGGCTGTCTTTATGACCCCAAAAACATCCGCGCCCGGACATAAGCAGCAATCTCCGATTGTCGGACCTATTCGGTGCCATTGTGGCTGTGATCGAACCTATTCCGTCACTTCCGGCGCGAACGGTTCGCGGAATTGTCGCAAAAAATGGCTCACAATCGATGCGTGGAGGATTTCCGTTATTTTACAATGCAATACCTCCGGCATTTTAACTCATCTGCTGCAGAATTCTGATTTTATCGGATCAGGCGCACCTTGCAGAAGCTGAAATCAGCTTTGCCAATCTTTGGTGATAATCATAAGGTTGTTTCAGGTAATGGTATCGGCAATGCGCACTAAAAGCCCGTCCGCACAACGGACATTTACGAGAGCTACCAATTGTCTTGAGCTGCGTTGACTTGGAATACGCAGTACCCATCTAGGTAATAGTGGATTTGTACCTTGGGGACAGGGTTCGCCGATGGTGACGGAACGAAATGACGAACCTAGGCCCTCCAAGTTTTAGGATGACGTCGAACATGGGCCGAAAAATCTTCAATTAGATAGTGATTCACAGAATTTCACCGGGGACATAGCAGTGATGAACCGCCGCTCTTTTTTAGCATCCGCAATGGCAGGCTCAGTCAGTCTTCTAACAGTCTCTCCCGCCCTGGCGATGTCCCCATCGACTCGTCAGATCCCTTCGACGGATATCGCCATCCCCGCTGTGGGCTTAGGCACCTGGATCACGTTCAACGTCGGTAACGACCCGGTTCTGCTGGAAAGGTCAACCAATGTCATACGGGTCTTTGTCGAAGAAGGCGGGGGCATGATCGACAGTTCGCCAATGTATGGCTCAGCGCAGGAAACCCTCGGCCACGGGCTGTCTGAGCTGCGAAATCCCAAAAACGTCTTTACCGCAGATAAGGTCTGGACTCGTTCACCAGATGAAGGCCCGGCACAACTTGCGGATACGCGACAAAAGTGGGGGGTGGACCAGTTCGATCTCGTGCAGGTTCACAATCTGGTCGCTGCAGATGCCCATCTTGAGATGTTGTTCGACCGAAAGGCTGCTGGAGAGATCGGCTATGTTGGCATAACAACGTCACATGGTCGCCGTCATAGCGCAATGGAAGATCTAATGCGGCGTTACCCGCTCGATTTCGTACAGCTAACTTACAATGTCGCGGATCTGGAAGCTGAAGCCCGGTTGCTCCCACTTGCGCAGGAGCGCGGCATAGGCGTCATTGTGAATCGACCGTTTCGCAGGGGCGAGCTGACCAGCCGTACGGGCAGTGCACCGCTGCCAGGTTTTGCGGCGGACCTGGGGGCAGAGTCATGGGCTGAGCTGATGTTGAAATTCATTCTGTCGCATCCAGCGGTCACCGTCGCAATCCCAGCAACAACGAATTCTGAACACGTCCGACAGAACAAGCGTGCGGCGCGCACAGAAATGCCGGACGCAGCCTTGCGCGAGGCGATAAGGACCGCAGTGTCTCTTGTTTGATGGATGTTTGG
>JBCCHN010000010.1:0-77805 GCA_039028695.1 Pseudomonadota bacterium | reverse complement strand
TTTGGATGTGTGTGGACAGTTTGACGTCCACCTGAGCGGCCTGGCAGGCGGCGACCAAGGCCTTGAGTCTGGGCGATTCCCGGCCATCCAACTCGCCAAGGGCAAGACGTGCCATCTTTCCTGTATGGCGAATGACTCCCGGTTCCTCGATCTCGGCGGCGATGTAGGCCACCCCGCCCAGAACGGCGCCGGTGCCAAGCCGTTCAACAGCGAGGCTTTCCGCATCCACGCCGTTTTGCAGGGGCACGACCATGGTGTCATCGCCGACCAAGGGGCGCACCAACTCCAAAGCCTCCTCCAGGCCCCAGAGCTTGGTGCAAATCAAGACCGCATCGCAAACGCCGATGGTCTCCGGGTTGTCCAATAGCAAGGGGTCGGGCAGCGTTAGATCCCCCAAGGCGGACTTGAGGCGTAAGCCCTGCTCCCGGAAGGCCTCCCGTTGACGGCCGCGCACCGCAAAGAAAACCTGGTGACCGGCCGCCGCCAGACGGCCACCGAAATAGCCGCCCACGCCACCGGCACCAATAACCGCTATTTTCATAACCTTAGCCCACCTCAGCGCCCTTGAAATTCAGGTCAGGTCAGGTCAGAGCCTCGCAGGCCCGCTTGATGCGCAAGCACGCTTCTTTCAAGGCCTCCGTCGAGGTGGCGTAGGACACCCGGAAATGGGGCGACAGGCCAAAGGCCTCGCCCTGGACCACCGCGACGCCTTCGGCTTCCAGCAAATAGGTTACGAAATCTCCGTCGGTTTCCAGCTTTTGCCCTTGCGGCGTGGTCTTCCCGATCACCCCCGCACAAGACGGATAGACATAAAAAGCGCCTTCCGGTTTGGGACAGCGTAGACCCGGGCAATCGTTCAACATTTCCGCGACCATGTCCCGCCGGGCGGCAAAGACGTCGTTGTGCTCGGCGATAAAATCCTGCGGCCCGTTCAAGGCCTCTACCGCCGCGGCCTGGCTGATCGACGACGGATTGGATGTGGATTGAGACTGAACCTTAGCAATCGCCTTAATCAGAGGTGCAGGACCGCCGGCGAAACCGATACGCCAGCCCGTCATGCAATAGGCCTTGGAGACCCCGTTCATGGTCAAGGTCCGGTCGTACAAGGCGGGCTCCACCTGTGCCGGTGTCACATAGTCAAAACCGTCATAGACCAGTTTTTCGTACATATCGTCAGTCAGCACCCAAACCTGCTCGTGGCGTTTGAGCACGTCCGTGATGGCCTTCAACTCGTCATGGCTGTAAGCCGCTCCGGTGGGGTTCGAGGGGCTGTTCAGAATAATCCAGCGGGTCTTAGGCGTGATGGCCGCCTCCAGATCTTCCGGCTGCAGTTTAAAGTTATGATTGGCGCCGCAGGGAACGATCACCGGCGTACCTTCGGCGAGCAACACCATGTCGGGGTAGGACACCCAATAGGGTGCCGGGATTATCACCTCGTCACCGGCATTCAAGGTCGCCTGAAAAGCGTTATAGATGACCTGCTTGCCGCCGGTGCCCACAGTGATTTGCTCAGGGGCATAGTCCAGTCCGTTGTCCCGCTTGAACTTGGCCGCGATCGCCTTTTTCAGGGCCGGGGTTCCGTCCACAGCCGTATAATTGGTGTCCCCCGCCCGGATGGCCGCGATCGCCGCCTCCTTAATGTTGTCGGGAGTGTCAAAGTCGGGTTCGCCGGCGCCCAAACCGATAACGTCTCGTCCGGCTTCTTTCAGTTCGCGAGCCTTTTGCGTCACGGCAATCGTGGGCGAGGGTTTAATGCGCGACAAACGCTCCGCAGTCACGGACATGGGCTTTACTCCGGTGCTGATAGGATGTGGAAAACCAGCGCCAACGTAGTCCGCTCCTCCGCTTGGCGCAAGGCCCTGCGCGGCCGTTCAAGCGGTCAATTTTCGCGATGACTTGGCATTATATTAGAAATAATTTTCCAAAAAAGGTGCCGATGTTAACGATTCATCAAGGAATCGCCATATTGCCGCGCGGATCTCGCCATCGGGTCCGCTTTTGATCTCCCTCAGCAAGGAAAGCGTGCCTGGACTAAAAGAAGTGCCGGCGCGCCAAAAAGTGGGGAGATGCTATGATCCAAGATATGCGCGCCGGCTACCCGCCGGCTGGATTTACCGGCCCGGACCATCGGACTTTTCCGCCGGGCACGCGGGCACTGATCAATCAATTCGCCAAAATTAGTTTTGGCTTATGTATCTGTCTTTTGGTTTTTGTGCTGGCCTTGGTCATCGCCCCGACCTTGGCAAAGGCCACCCAGGTTTCGCCCTCAACGGCCCAACCACCCGGTTCGGGCTTACCCAATATCAAAAGGGAACCGGACCCTGCCGGGCTTTACTTTCACGCAGGTTCCGGCGGCACGGCTTTTCAGGCTCCTCTGTTAAAAAGTGAGGTTTCCATTGCGGTCAATGGCATGGTCCAGCGGGTCCGGGTCCGTCAGCACTTTGAAAATCCCACAGATGTGTGGCTACAGGGCACTTATGTCTTTCCGTTACCAGAAGGCGCGGCAGTGGATCACTTGGTAATGGAGCTCAAAGACCGCCGCGTCGAAGGTGAAATCATGGAAAAGGCGGAAGCGCAAAAGGCCTTTGACGACGCTGCCCGTCAGGGCAAGCGGGCGAGCCTCCTGTCCGGGGAGCGCCCCAACGTTTTCACCTCGGCGGTAACCAATATTCCTCCGGGTGACAAGATCCTGGTCGAGATCGAATACCAAGACCAGGTGGGTTACGATGATGGTTTATTTTCCCTGCGCTTCCCCATGGTGGTGGCGCCGCGATACACCCCGCCGCGCCCAGACTTGGTGGCGGGCCGATCCTCACCCTCGCCGCAGCCGGCCTCCACGACACGAGGGCTGGATGACGGCGCTGAGCGAGACCTCTTCGGACCGGTCGCCGACCCCGCTGATTTTCCGCCGGAGCACCTGCAAAATCCCTTAGTGCTGCAGGTATCGCTCAATGCCGGGATGCCCCTGGCGAAAATCAGAAGCACCAGCCATGACATCGTCGTTGAAAGCGATGACATGGGCGAGCAGGCCTCCGAAGACCGAAATCTCCATAACATAATGCTCTCCGCCGGCACTGTTTCAGCTGATCGGGATTTCGTTTTGGAATGGCGCCCGGTCGAAGGGCATGATCCCAAGGCGGCCATTTTTGCCGAAGAAATTGCCGGTGACAGTTATTTGATGGTGATGCTCTTGCCGCCGTCTCAATCAACGCAATCACCCGCGACCGGCGAAGACGCCTTCAGCAGCCAAAGCCCTCGCATCGCGCGGGACATGATCGTTATCATCGATACGTCGGGCTCCATGTTCGGCCCCTCGATTGATCAGGCCAAGGAAGCCTTGCTACAGGCTCTCCAACGGCTTGGCCCGGACGATCGCTTCAATATCGTGCGGTTTTCCGATGAAAGTTCCAGCCTTTTTCCCCAGGCACAGCTCGCTAATCGTGAGAACCTCACAGCAGCTTGGTATTATGTGAAGGCGCTGGTTGCCGAAGGCGGCACCCACATGCGCCCAGCGCTTAACAGGGCCCTCTCTCATCGAACCGATCCCGGGCGCCTGCGCCAAGTGATATTTATGACTGACGGTGCAGTCAGCAACGAAACCGAATTGTTCCGGCAAACCGTAGCGCAATTGGGCGAAAGCCGGCTCTTTACCATCGGAATTGGCTCGGCACCGAATAGCTACTTCATGCGAAAAGCCGCCCAGGCGGGCCGGGGCACCTTTACCTATATAAGTGATGTCAGCCAGGTCTCGCGCACTCTGGACCAGCTTTTTGCCAAGCTGGACGCACCGGCCTTGACCCATGTGTCGACGCAATGGCCGGCGAGCCTTGGCGCCGTGGCCGAAGTCTTTCCATCGCCCGTGCCGGACCTCTATCACGGGGAACCGGTGATTTTCACGACCAGGCTAGCCAATACCAAACTAGCTAATCTGCAAGGCCAGGTGACGCTGACGGGCTGGCACGGAGACCAACCCTGGGAGCAACGGCTTCAGTTGGAAAAAGAGCAACCCTCGTCGGGCATAGCCGCCCTGTGGGCCAGAGCCAAATTGGCGCAAATTGAAGATGGCCTGATGGAGGGGCGCGTCGCCGACCGGGTCCGCGCTGAGGCCCTGCAAGTGGCACTTACCCATAGACTGGTAAGCCGCTACACCAGTTTGGTCGCTATCGATCACCAGGTGGTCCGGCCTGAAACTGCCGAGACCCAGGCCGCAGAAGTACCTCGCGCCCTGCCCGAGGGATGGAGTTACGGGAAAATTTTTGGCGGCGACAAGCAGAAAATAGAAATGCTCCAACTTCCCGAGAAACTCTTGCAGAAAACGTCCGCGGGCAATCCAATTGCGCTGCCACAAGGCTCCACACCCGCCCGCATGATGCTGTTCAGCGGCTTCTTGGCCCTGGCGTTAGGGATCGTCCTCTTCACACTCTTTCGGCGCGGCCAGGCTTATGGTCAAACCTAAGGGGTGGATTCTGTCTTGGCGTGGCCTGATTGCCTTTGGACTTTTTGCCATCGCGGCATGGCAGATTGGCGGGGGCCTCTACATTCACGCCAAGGCCCAATTGGCCCAGCACTTGATGGCACAGGCTTGGGCCAAGACCCTCGACGGTTCGGAAAGGGTGCGGCCCTGGGCTTGGGCCGACGCCTGGCCGGTGGCCCGCCTTCAAGTCCCCGACTTGGGGATCGACCAATTCGTTCTATCCAACGCCAGCAACCGCACCCTGGCCTTTGGACCGGGGCATCTGATCGGCTCCGCCCCACCAGGTGTCCAAGGTCATGTGATCATCGGCGGCCATCGCGACACTCACTTTTCCTTTATGGCAGATTTGGAGCCGGACATGGCGATCCGTATGCAAGACAGCACCGGTCGGTGGCAAAGCTACCTTGTGCGGGAGAGCCAGGTGATCGATAGCCGAAGGGCCCGTATCCATTCCGCCGGGAATCGGCCGAGCTTGTCCTTGATAACCTGCTATCCCTTTGACGCCGTTCAACCGGGCGGTCCCCTGCGCTATATCGCTTGGGCCGATGGGGAATCCCTTCAAGAGAATCAAACAGCCGTCGTGCAGACAGCGCCCCAATAAGCACTCAAGAACCAAGTTGTCATAAAGTTCGGTATGGAATTGCCGGTGCAATTGCTTTTGAATAGCCTCAGATTGATGGATAGGGAGGCGGATAGCGATGTCGATTCGGAAGGAACTTTACGGGATATGCGGTGCGCTGTGTTCTCCGTTCGATGACAGTGGCGAGCATGTGGATGACGTCCGCCTCGGGACCTTGATCGACCGACAGATCGAAGCGGGTGTTCACGGATTGGTGCTTTGTTCCGGCACGGGCGAGTTTGCCTATCTGCGACCCGAAGAACGACGTCACATGATCGAAATGGGATTGCGTCACATCGACGGCCGGGTTGCCGGGATCGCGCATACCTCCGCCACCAATTTGCGCGACGGAATTGACCTCGCCAAGCATGCAGCCGATCACGGCGCAGATGCTCTTATGATTCTTCCGCCCTATTTTGAAGGCCCAGATGAGGCTGGTGTCTATGCCTTCTACGAAGGGATTGCAAAGGCGGTGGATTGCCCCATCGTGGTGTACAATATCCCGGTGCACTCGGGCTTTGATGTCACACCGGCGCTGTTCAAACGGCTGCTAGAAATCGATGGTATCGATTACATCAAGGATTCCACTGGCGATCTGGTGCGTATTCAGCAGTTGATCGCCACCGGCGGCAAGGTGCTGAACGGCGGGGACCCGATTGCATGTTTTTCCATGATGGCAGGCACCGTGGGTTGCATTTGGGGGGCGGTCAATGTCATGCCCCGGCAGACGGTCGATCTCTACACTCTGATCCGGGAGGGTGATCACGCCGCGGCTTTGGCGCTGTGGCAAAAAATAGCGCCGGCGAATATTCATTTCTGGCAAAGCCAGTATATTCCAACCATCAAGGCCGCCACCAATATGATGGGCTATGATGTGGGGCCATGCCGTCAGCCCATACAGCCCCTGACCTCGGCTCAGATCGCCGAGTTGGAAAATGTTTTGGCGCCCCTAAGCGAATCCTGACACCAAGGGCCTGGAAACCACGCCTAAAAGGCTCATATAGTCAGCCATGTCCTCACCCGTCGTCGACCCCTTTCCCAGCGCCGCAGCGGTTGCCCAGGCGCCCAAACCCAACAGCAAACCGCTGAGGATCGAGTCCGACTTCCAACCGGCCGGAGATCAACCCACCGCCATTCGGGAGCTGAGCGGCGGATTGGGTGAAGGTGAGCGGGACCAGGTGCTACTGGGGGTAACCGGCTCGGGCAAGACCTACACCATGGCCAAGATCATTGAGGATCTGCAACGCCCCTCCTTGATTCTCGCTCCGAACAAGACCCTTGCGGCCCAACTCTATGCGGAGATGAAAGGCTTCTTTCCCGCAAACGCAGTGGAATATTTCGTTTCCTACTACGACTATTATCAGCCTGAAGCCTATGTGCCCCGCTCGGATACCTACATCGAAAAAGAAAGCTCCATCAACGAACAGATCGACCGCATGCGCCATGCGGCAACGCGGGCTCTTTTTGAACGCGACGATGTGGTGATCGTCGCCTCCGTCTCTTGCATCTATGGCATTGGATCGCCGGAAACCTATGCCTCTATGACCGTCACCTTGAAGGCGGGACAGGAGCTCAACCGGAGCACATTGTTAAAACAATTGGTCGAGCTGCATTACAAACGCAACGATGGGAATTTCCATCGGGGGACCTTTCGAGTGCGGGGGGACACTATAGAAATTTTTCCCGCCCACTACGAGGATCGGGCCTGGCGAGTCAGCCTATTCGGCGACGAGGTGGAGTCCATTCGTGAGTTCGACCCCTTGACCGGGGAAAAAACCGATAGCCTCGAGAGCATCAAGGTCTACGCCAATTCCCACTACGTGACGCCACGCCCTACCCTGCAGCAGGCGTCCAAGCTGATTAAGCAAGACCTAAAGGTTCAATTGGATCTCTTTACACAGCAGGGCAAACTATTAGAGGCGCAGCGCCTGGAGCAGCGAACCACCTTTGATTTGGAGATGATCGAGGCAACCGGGTCATGCGCGGGGATCGAAAACTATTCCCGATACCTCACCGGGCGGGCACCGGGCGAGCCGCCGCCGACGCTTTTTGAATACCTGCCGGAAGAGGCCCTTTTGTTCGTGGATGAGAGTCATGTCACCGTCGGCCAGCTTAACGGCATGTTCCGCGGTGACTATGCCCGCAAGTCCACCCTGGCGGAATATGGCTTTCGCTTGCCATCGGCCATCGACAACCGGCCCTTGAAGTTTGAGGAATGGGAGGTGATGCGCCCGCAAACGGTTTTTGTGTCCGCTACTCCGGGACCCTGGGAGATGCAGCAAACCGGCGGCGTTTTTGCCGAGCAGGTGATCCGCCCCACCGGATTGATCGATCCAGTCTGCATCATCCGCCCCACCGAGTCCCAAGTAGACGACCTGATGAACGAATGCCGCGCCACCGCGCAGGCCGGCTATCGGGTCTTGGTGACCACCTTGACCAAGCGCATGGCCGAGGACCTGACCGAATATCTGCATGAAGCGGGTTTGCGGGTTCGCTACATCCACTCGGACGTGGACACGTTAGAGCGTATCGAGATCATCCGGGACCTGCGGCTGGGGGTTTTTGACGTTTTGGTAGGGATCAACCTGTTGCGCGAAGGCCTGGACATCCCCGAATGCGCCTTGGTCTGCATTCTTGATGCGGACAAGGAGGGTTTCTTGCGTTCGACCACCTCGCTGATCCAGACCATCGGCCGCGCGGCGCGTAACGTGGACGGCCGGGTCATTCTCTATGCCGACCAGATCACCCAGTCCCTGGACAACGCGCTGGGCGAAACCAACCGGCGGCGGGAAAAGCAGCAAGCTTACAATGCCGCCAACGGCATCACGCCTGAGTCCATCAAAAAGCAGATCGCCGACATTTTGGAGTCGGTTTATGAGCGCGACCGGGTGACAGTTTCCACCGGCGACGCGGGCGCCCCCCACCTGGTGGGTGACAACCTGAAAACCCACTTGGCGGACTTGGAAAAACGCATGCGCGACGCGGCGGCGGACTTGGAATTCGAAGAGGCTGCCCGTTTGCGTGATGAAATAAAACGTCTGGAGTCGGCGGAGCTGGACCTACCCGCCCCCGCCGGCGGCTTCGCCGGCCGCATCGCCCAGGCCGAGGCAAGCCAGAAATCCCGCCGACCCAAAGGCCGTCGTCGCAAGGGGCCTTAAGCCCTTTAGAACCCTAAGGAATGTCAGTAATTGCTGATTTTGCTGTCCGGACAAAGAGCCAGCTGAACCGAATAGAGAGCCCGGGTTAGCCAGGAGGCCGAGGCCTGCAGCTCCACCCCGATGCGCTCGTGGTCGCTCCAAATGCGGCGGCCCGATAAGCGGCCGGCAGTGGGGTGATAAAACTCCAATTTACGGCTGCGCGGTGCTTTGGCATCCAGCAAGAGACCCAGGCCGCCAAGGGAAATATCGACAATCTCGCACTGGTAGCGTTGCCGGCCAGCGGTCATTTCCAGACTTGTCATTTCCGCAATGGCAAAGCGGCGATTGCGGCGACGCTCCTCCGGCGCGGGACTTTGATGGTGATGGGGTGCGGCCATGTCGCTTTCCTTCCTGCCCATCCGGATCAACACAATGGGGCCAACCCAGGCGAGAGTTATCGCTGCGAGAAGGGAAAGGAGTCTGCCGCAAATTTGGTTAACGAAAGCTTTACGCGGCGACTCTTGCGGCCTTATTTGGCCTTTTGTAGGCTCTAGTTGTCAAAAAACTGCGCGATAGCCAGACGGTCCTCAGGATCCATCTCCAAAAAGGCGCCGGCAACCTGGCCGCTTTCCTTGTCCGCCCGGACGATGTAAGTCACGCAGGTAAAGAAGTACTCGGCGCCCTCCAGTTCCACATTCATTTCCAAGGCATAGCGCCCCTTGGTCTCAAGGCCACCCTTGTAGCCGCTTGCGCAAAATCCACTGGAACTCCAGTCCACCAGGACAAAATCCAGCCCATTCACGCAGGCGGACCCCATCAGCGGCACGCGCTCCTCGCGGCGGTTGTCATCGTCCACTATCGACCGGCAGGCACTTCCTGTCATTTTACATTTCCTCACATGGTACAATCGGAGATCAATTAAATTGATATCAATTTGCCTGTGAGGATGTATTTTGCGGCGAGAGAGTGAAGATTTCATGAGTGCCCGGCAATCCCCGCAGGTGGTGATCTCCCAGGGAAACAAAACTTTCCGGCAGATGCTCGACAAAGGCCGATGACGCTAGGATGGGATGCCCCAAGACTTTACAGAGATCACCCTGGCGAACCACCTGGTTGGCGGCGGGCCCGATGACGGTAAAGTCCAAGCGATCTTGAGATCCCACATTGCCGTAGGTCACATCGCCCAAATGCAGGGATATGCCGGCCTGGACCGGGAAGCTCGCATCGGCTGGGATGAGGTCCTTAGCCTGGTCGAGCCTTTCCAGCGCCACCTGGGCAGCAGTGAGGGCCGACTTTGCCGCGCCGGCCGTTTGAATGACGCATTTTTGGATCGGAAAAATGCCCAAGACCGCGTCCCCGATAAATTTTAATACCTCGCCGCCGTTCTCCTCAACGGCACCGGCCGCACCGTCAAAATAGGCGTTGAGAAGGCTTAGATAAGTCTCGCGCGGCAAACGGTCGGCCAAGGCCGTCGAGTTCCGCAGATCGCTGTACCAAATCACCGCGGGAATATTCTCGCCATCGCCGCGGCGCACCTGGCCATTTAGCACCAAATCTCCCGTGCGTTGCCCGAGATAGGTGCGCAGGAGAGATTGTGTGGATCGGCGCAAGGCCTGCACCTCGAACAAACGGCTGAGGAGAGGCAACACCTCATAAATCTGGCCCAAATCGCTGGTGGAGAAGCCCCCCGCTCGATCGGCCGCTAGGGTAATGACATTGATGTGTCCATCCGAAAAGGTAATCGGCATGGCCACGTAGTCGGTGGCTCCCGCCTCCTTAAGGTCTTTGAGGATGGGAAAATCCAGAACCGGGTCGGGCCCTTCAAGGCGCCGGCGCACACCGCCACGCCCTTCGTAAATCGGTATCAGAGGCGAGTTGCGGAAAGCATCGGAACGAGCCGCATCGTGGCGCAGAGTGCGCACGTCAACGTCATCCGCTCCGAGGGCCCAGACATACGAATTGCCCGCCACCTGGGGATTCAGCGTGCCAATCAAAAGATTCATACGCCACAGCGGAACGCCCTGCTCGCGGAGACGCTGGGCCAGGCGTTGCACCAATTCCTTACTGTCGGCAGCCTCCCAGGCCTCGCGCATGAGCCAATCCACAAAGGGGTTAGAATGGCGATGCGCCAACTGAGCCGGATCGATGGATATTTCGGACTCTGCCTCAAACAGGCTGTCGACTTTATTCTGATAGAAGGCCAGGTGCCCCTTAATCCCAATTGCCTCCGGCAAGGCGTCGTCATAACTCCAGGCAACGTTTTCGACAATCTGATCGCCAACCTCCAGGTTCCAGTAGGTCGCATTCCCCTTAAAAGGACAATGGGTCAGATGATCGCTGCGCGACAGCAAATCCATTCGCACATCTTCCCGAGGCAAGTAAAACACCGGCGACAGGCGGGTTTCGCGAAGCACCTTAGCCCGTCGGGTTTGGGCGATTGTAACGCCATTGAACACAACCTTGATCAGCTTGGAGCTGGGTTCAATGTCGATATTGTAGACCGGCGCTTCGGCAAAACCATGTAGACCTCCAGAGGGCGCCGTCTCCTCCTCGGTCGACTCCTGGGCAGAGACCGCATCCATCGATCCTACGGTCCCAAGGTCATCCGACCTGTCTTGGGGTGAATCTAGTCCTTCGCCTGAAACCATTGATTTTCTTTAATCCAACAATTTGGAATACGGAAAGTATTGCCTGTACCAATGGATAGATATGCTGTGGCCGCCTAAATTCCAATGGGATCACAAAAATGGGAGGAGGATTTTTCGCCAGGCCCCCCCATCTTTTTATTGGATGGGATCAAATGAGTCCGGGTCAACGCAGGAGCCCTGCCGCGTCCCGACCCAGCAACCCGACCACGGGCCACGCAGCCTTTCTGTTGAGTTGGCAGGCCACCAAAGGTAAAGCTTTGTTTTAAGGCAGCTTGATTTTTGCCGAAAAGAACCAGGCCGCAATGCCGAGGAATGAGAAACATGAGTGAAAAAATTGTCAAATCCGATTCCGAGTGGCGGGCCCAACTGTCCCCCGAATCCTATCACGTGACCCGTAAAGCGGGTACGGAGCGGGCCTTCACTGGTCACTACCATGCGAGTAAAGATCCGGGGATCTATGCCTGCATCTGTTGTGATCAGCCTCTTTTCGATTCGGCCACTAAGTTCGATTCAGGCACTGGCTGGCCCAGTTTTTGGCAACCTATTCATGTGGATGCCGTTGCCCATAAAGAGGATCGGACCCTTTGGATGAAGCGGGTGGAAGTCCTCTGCGCCCGCTGTGATGCCCATTTGGGCCACGTATTCGATGACGGACCCGCGCCGACGGGAAAACGCTTTTGCATGAACTCGGTGGCACTATCTTTAAAACCCAAGGGCGCCAACCCAAAAGAGCCGGACGAAGAAACACTGGACCAAGACGGTTAACGCTAAACTTGGGCCCGGCTCATCAAAATGAAAAAAAATCCAGCAAATATCGTTCAAAGATCGAATTTTGAGCCGGCGCCCCCACATAGATGGTCACCTAAGGAATTTCTGCGGCAAGACAATCCCAACAATGGGCCAAATACCGGACCCGCGGGGCAACTGACCATATGACTGCTATGGCCTTTTTGATGACCGGGGCAGGGCTTGTGTTGCTCTTTTTGGGCGGCGAGGTCCTGCTGCGCGGCGCTGTTGCCATCGCCCTGCGGTCGGGGCTGTCCCCCCTATTGATCGGATTGACCATCGTCTCGCTGGCCACCTCGATGCCTGAATTGATGGTCACGGCGACAGCGGGCCTGCAGGGCGCCACGGATGTGGGCGTGGGCAACGTGGTCGGCTCGAACATTGCCAATGTCTTGCTGATTTTGGGCGCCACCGCCATTGCCAGTCCCATTTTGGTCGAGCCCCGCCTCCTGGTTCGCGATACCACGGCAATGCTAATCGCCACGGCGGTCTTTTTGGCCATGGCGATGCTGGGCACGATTACCTGGGTCCATGGCGTGGCGATGCTGGCTCTTTTGATCATCTACTTCTGGGCCAGCTACCGATTAGAGCGCAAAGCCGGTGGTGGTGACGAAGAGGCCAAAGAGGAATTAGAAGAGACCGGCGGCTCGGTTTGTTCGAAAAAAATGGCGTTCGGTCTGGTTGTGATAGGTATTGCTGTTTTGGCGGCCGGCTCGGAGCTTTTGGTCGAGGGGGCGGTGGATATTGCCCGAGCGGCCGGTGTGTCCGAGGCCGTGATCGGATTAACCTTGGTAGCCTTTGGCACCTCGTTACCAGAGCTCGCGACGTCCTTGGTTGCCGCCTTTCGTGGCCATACCGAAGTCGCCTTGGGCAATGTGCTCGGCTCGAATATCGCCAACATTTTGCTCATAATCGGCTCGCTGGCCTTGATTACGCCTTTTGAGGTGTCACCGGAAATTTTGTCCTTTGACATGTGGGTGATGGCGGCTGTGAGCCTTTTATTGCTGCCGGTGGTTATTTTATGCCGTCGCCTGGGCCGCCGGGTCGGTGTGACTTTTCTGAGCCTTTATGCGCTTTTCATCTTTTACCAATTCGACCCGCATCGGCTTTTGGATCTGGTCAGCTAATCGGGCGGTACTGTTCCTTTGGAGTTGTAACTTTCATGGTAGGCACCGCACCAGAAAGCCATCGTACAGCCTATCCTCAGGCCGTTCTGGTTACCGGATCCGCGCAGCGCATCGGGTGCCATATTGCCCGGGACTTCGCGACCCAAGGCTGGGGGGTGGCCGTGCATTACAACGAGTCCCGGGATCAGGCAGAAAACCTGGTCGGGCAGATCCAAGCCAGCGGCGGTCGTGCTGTCGCCCTGGGCGCCGACCTGAGCCAAGAGTCGGAAACCCAAGGTCTGGTGCAACGGGCGTGCGATCAACTGGGGCCCTTAGGCTGTCTGGTCAACAATGCATCAGTATTTGAGCACGACCACATCGAAGACGCCACGCGCCAAAGCTGGGACCGCCATATCGAGATTAACCTGCGCGCGCCGATGGTTTTGATTCAATCCTTTGCCAGCGCTTTGCCCACGGGTGCCTGCGGCAGCGTCATCAACATCTTGGATCAGCGGGTCTGGAATTTACCCGACGACTACGTGAGCTACAGCCTTTCGAAGTCTGGCCTTTGGACACTGACCCAAAGTCTGGCCAAGGCACTGGCGCCGCGGATCAGGATCAATGCTATCGGACCTGGCTATGCACTGGCCGAGCGGGGAGTCACCCCGGATCAGTATGGCGCCGCCGTCCGGCAATTACCCTTGGGCCGCAGTACCGACCCGGAGGAAATTTGCCGGGCCATTCGCTTTTTATTGACCTGCGGGTCAATCACCGGGCAAATGCTGGCGATGGACGGTGGCGAGCACTTGGCATAAACTCTCCCCGTGAGAACAAGAGCTCATGTAACGGCGGGGAACCATGGGGCAAAGCGAACAACAAGACCAGTCCAATGTTGTCGCAAGCCACGCGGTTGCGCAACGCATTGTGGTCAAGGACCACATTTTCTTCGTCCGCATCGGCGTCACTGAAGAGGAACGGGCCAAACTTCAAAGGCTGTGCTTGAACCTGACCATCGATCTGGCGCCCAAGCCCCCGAGCCGAGACGACATTGCTGAGGTCCTGAGTTACGGCCTGGTCATTCGTCTGGTGCGCCAAGTCTATCGCGAGACCGAATTTAAATTGCTGGAGTCTCTTCTCGAGAGCTTGGCAGCAAAGTGTTTTGAGTTTCCGGGCGTGACCGGCACCAAAATGCGCCTTGAAAAACTCGATCGCTATGCCGACACCGGCGCTGTTGGGGTCGAGATCGAGCGACGACGAGAAAGCTGATCAATATTCACCGCAAAGCTTTAAACACCATAACTAACCCCTTGCCAAAGCAGCGGATTCTGTCAAAGGCAAGCAAAGTTGTGCACAGGTGGTCCCATCTGCCCAATCAAGGATGACGGCATGTTGAGTTTTTCTATTTGTAACGGTTTTTTTACACTTGACTTGTAATTTTTATATACTTATCAATGCTTTAAACTTTCTGCCTATTTTTTAGGCAATCCGAGGCAAAGCGAGGCGGCGTAAGGCCGAATAACCCAAGAGGCCCAGATAATCACAACCTTATCCACAGATTCCGTGGATAACAGAGGATCGGTCACAAGGCTTGATTAAAGTACCCTTGCCGACACAACAAAGCCTCGAATTCAGGAGCCGCGATTGGTCCGAAATCCGAGTGCAACATTTGGTCCGATCATTTAGACAAATTCCAGATCTTCCCTGCGCGCCGTTGACCGGGCCTGTTGTTCTTGGTTTGCTGATCATTGGAGCCTGTCGGAGTCACTTGAAACATCGGAGACGCCTGGTCCCGTGAAATTCCCATCCGCCGCAAAGGATAAACTGTCAAAACCATCGCCGCGCCGGCGACGGCATGACCCGTCCATTGGCGGAAAACGATCCGCAATGGCAGCCGAGGATGGAGCCTCGGATGATCTATCAGGGGACCTGATCGAGTACCCGATTCAAGCAAAAACATCGACCCAGCAGCAAGTCGCTAGCCTGGCAGACGGTATCGCCGTTTTGTCCGATGCGGTGAAAACCTTGAGCCATGGTCCGGGCGTCTACAGGATGCTGGATCGACAAGGCAAAGCCCTTTACGTGGGAAAGGCTAAGAACCTGCGACGACGGGTCGGTTCCTATACCCAGCTCACCAAGCTGCCTCGACGGCTGCAAAGAATGGTGGCCGAAACCCAGCGCCTGGAAGTCGTAGAGACCACCAGCGAAGTCGAAGCCCTCCTGCTGGAAAGCAATCTGATCAAACGCCTCATGCCGCGCTATAACGTGTTATTGCGTGACGATAAGTCCTTTCCCTATATCCTGATTACCGGTGATCATGCCGTACCGCAGATTACAAAGCATCGTGGCGCCCAGAATAGATTGGGCGATTATTTTGGGCCCTTCGCATCAGCCGGCGCCGTCAACCGCACGATTACCGCATTGGAGCGTGCCTTCTTGCTGCGCTCTTGTTCAGACTCGGTCTATGACAGCCGTGATCGCCCTTGCTTGATGTACCAGATTAAACGCTGCGCCGCTCCGTGCGTCGGCAAGATTCCGGAAGAAGGCTACGAGGCCCTGGTTCAAGAGGCCCGTGATTTTCTGTGTGGTCGCTCAAAGGACATTCAACTTCTGCTGAGCCGCTCCATGGAGGAGGCCGCTGAGCGCATGGATTACGAATCGGCGGCGGTCTATAGAGACCGCATTCGCGCGCTGGCGCACATTCAAGCGCACCAAGACATCAACGTGGACGGGGTTGACAACGCCGATGTCATCGCCGCCCATCAAGAAGGAGGCCAAACCTGCATTCAGGTTTTTTTCTTTCGGGCCGGGCGCAACTATGGCAACCGGGCTTATTTTCCCTCTCACGACAAAAACATGGATACGGCCGGTGTGTTGGGCGCTTTCGTTTCCCAGTTTTACGACAACAAACCGGCGCCCAAATTGATCCTGCTGAGCCATCCGCTGACTGAAAGAAATTTGATCAGCGAGGCCCTCACCTTTTCCAGTGGCCACAAGGTCACTCTTTTGCGCCCACAGCGGGGCGCCAAACGTAGTCTCGTGGAGAGCGCCGCGCGCAATGCGCGCGAGGCCTTGGCCCGGCGGTTCGCCGAAAGCGGATCGCAACGTAAACTTTATGAACGGCTGGCGGAAACCTTCGACCTGGAAGGTCCGCCCCAGAGGATCGAGATCTATGACAACAGCCATATTCAAGGCAGCAACGCCTATGGCGCCATGGTCGTAGCCGGCCCTGAAGGCTTTTTAAAAAAGGCTTATCGCAAGTTTCGCATCAAGGGTGGAGGACAAAAAGACGGTAGCGCCGGCGAGAGTAAGGCGCGCGAGAGCGAGCCTGGAGAGGGCGACTTCAAACCGGGTGACGACTACGCCATGATGCGCGAGGTGCTCACGCGCCGGTTTTCCCGGGCATTGAAGGAAGATCCCGAGCGTAGCGGCGACTCTTGGCCGGCCTTGATCCTCTTGGACGGCGGACAAGGTCAGCTCACTGCCGGCCGCGAAATTCTATCCGAGCTGGGCCTCAATGACCTGGCCATTGCCGCCATCGCCAAAGGACCAGAGCGCAATGCCGGGCGGGAACGAATCTTTATGCCCGACCGGCCGTCCTTCATGCTGGAACCCCGGGACCCGCTTTTGTATCTGTTGCAGCGTCTGCGGGACGAGGCCCACCGTTTTGCCATCGGCAGCCACCGCAGCGGTCGGGGTAAATCCCAACTCAAATCGGCGCTGGATGGCATTGCCGGGATCGGCGCAAAACGGAAAAAGGCGCTTTTGCATCATTTCGGATCCGCCAAGGAAGTGTCCAAAGCCGGCTTGGCTGACCTGGAAACCGTGGAAGGCATCAGCAAAACCGTTGCACAAAAGATCTTCGACCACTTCAATGCGGGTCCCTAGATCATTCCCCAGTTGGTTGGAACCTTGCACCGGCTTCGAATGGTTTTGCGACGAATCTTGACGATTTGCTGGTTGAGATTTTGGTTTTGTGCGACGCAACATATATTAGCATCTCCATGCCCAGACACCCAGGGAGTATTGGCAATCCGAAAGCCAGAGAAACGATTAAAAAGTTACTAAAACCCGGCCATTTCCGTCACAATTGTGCCATCTAAAAAAATTATTGTGCAACGCACAAAAATACCTTGACCCTGTTTCCTGTGGGATTATATAGAGCCTCACAAGATTTGTGCACCGCAACATAACAGTTAAATACACACGAAAACGGACCCCATTCCCTGTCACCGGTCCACTTACAAAAGGAACTCACAGTCATGGCCAAAACCGGCAACCCCTTCCTCGACGGCGATTTCAACAATTTTGACGTTGCCACTTTCTTCGACCCCAAAAAGGTCGCCGAGCAAATGGAAAAATTCGAGTTCGGCAAGTTTGCCGAGTCCTTCAATGGCCAGGCTTTCGACACCCAGGCGGTGATCAAGAGCCAGCAGAAGAACATCGAAGCTTTGACCGCAGCCAACCGGGTTGCCTATGAAGGCTTCCAGACCCTGGTTCGTCGTCAGACCGAGATTGCTCGCGAATCCTTTGAAAACACCAAGGCCGCCGTTTCCGAGCTGTCCAGCGTGTCCGATCCGCAGACCAATTTCTCCAAGCAGGCTGAACTGTTGAAAGACGCTTACGAATCCGCCGTTGCTAACTATCGTGAGCTCGCCGAAATCAGCGTCAAGTCCAACGGCGAAGCCGCTCAGGTCTTGAACGCGCGGGTCACCGAGAGCTTGGACGAACTCAAGGCTCAGATTAAAGCGGCGCCGAAAGCCGCTAACGGCCGCGCCAAGAAATAAGACTGATAATCCTGTCCGGGTTCAGTGCGGCCAAAGGTCGCCTGTTCCTGGGGATTTTCAAGAAAGAGCCATCCGAAGGGGTGGCTCTTTTTTTGATCCTGCCGTTTTGTCTGACCGCGTTTCCATCTTGGCTCCCAGACGTGGCTTGGTGCCGGTGACAAAGCGTCTATAGTTGGCATCAAAGCATCCGGGAGGGAGACAGGCTCATGGCCGATCAAGATAGAATTACATTCGACGATTTTTTGAAGGTCGACGTGCGCGTGGGCACCATCTTGCGGGCGGAGCCCTTTCCCGAGGCACGCCACCCAGCCTTTAAATTGTGGATCGACTTCGGTCCCGACATTGGCGAACGCAAGACATCGGCGCAAATCACCAAACACTATGACCTGGAAGACTTGCCCGGCCGGCAGGTCGCGGCGGTGGTCAACTTCCCACCCAAGCAGATCGGCCCGGTCATGTCGGAAGTGCTAGTCCTTGGCTTTCCCGACGGGGATGGGGGTGTGGTGATGATCCAGCCAAGTCAGACGGTACCCGACGGCGGGAGGCTCTTTTAACAGCACATATCCAAAGAGGGACTTAGCCCGGCAGTGGCCGCCAGGTACACAAAATTTCGTAGCCCAGGTACTCGCCTGTGCTGAGGCGGAAGCAGTTGCCGAAGCGGTTCCTCTTATAGTCGACAAACCAGCCAGCAAAGCCGCGTAACGGCACAAAATCCGGCGTCTGCTGAATGGCGGGATAGTACGAGGTGGTATCAGCCGCGCCCACCAAGGGCACAGCCGGGCCGCGGACAACCGAGACGCCGGCTTCTTCGGTCACAGTCGGCTGCGACTTTTCGACTTCGGTATAGGAGCCCCGGTGGACGGTCACGCCCTCAGCCGCCCGCGCCAAGGTCGATAAGGCGACGAGGACAAAAAAGCCGGCAATGAAAAAAATACATAGAATTCTTATTTGTCGGGCTTTTTCATGAAAATTATCGGTTAACGCCTGGGCCGGAGCCGGGCGTGTTCTTTCTCGATTGTCTCCTGACATCGCGATCCCCTTCCTAGGTTGCCGGCCGAACGGGCTGAAAATAAACCCTCCGACACAAAGCCATTCTATTAGAAAACCAGAATATATGGAATTTTGCAACAAATTTAGGCAGTTGATCCGGGCGCTTCCCCGGCCCACAGCCAGGTCGCTGACGGCCTGACATTCAGGATGGACGCGCCGAAGCGGCAGGCTTTGTTGCCAAGCCTAAATTGGCAGAATAACCCGGGCACGCAGGCCACCGCCCGGCGCGTCCTCCAAAGACAGTTCACCACCGTGATTACGCACAACATCCAAAGCGATGGTGAGGCCCAGCCCGGATCCGCCGGTCTCGGGGTTGCGGGATAGATCCAAGCGGATGAAAGGTTTAAAAACTTCACCTCGTTGCTCAACGGGGATACCGGGACCGTCATCGTCAATGGTGACTTCAATGGCCGTATCCCGTCGCCCCGCCTTAACCATAACGTGGTCGCCGTGACGCTTAGCATTGGCAATCAGGTTGGTCAGGCAACGGCGCATGGCCTCTCGCTGCAGGGGCAGGTAAAGAGCCTCTTCCAAATGAAGGTCGATGAGGCCGCCGTCCCGGCTCATTTGCGTCACGACCTCGCCTAACAGGGACCCCAAATCAGTATTCTGACGCTGTTCGGTTCCCTCGCCTCGCGCAAAGGCCAGATAGCCTTCCACCATTTGCTCCATCTCGATTACATCGGATTGGAGGCTTTCCACCTCTGTGCTTCTTTGCAGCATTTCCAGCTGCAGCTTCATACGGGTCAAGGGGGTTCGCAAATCGTGGGAGACGCCGGCAAGCATTTCCGTGCGCTGCTGGATTTGCCGTTTAATGCGGTTACGCATGCGCAAGAAGGCGGCGGAGGCCTGACGCACCTCGGTGGCCCCTTCCGGTTTGAAACTGGCCACATCCCGACCCTTACCGAAGCCCTCGGCCGCTTCGGCAAGCCGCCGGATGGGCTTAATCTGATTGCGCATAAAAATCATGGCCACGGCAAAGAGGATGATCGAGGTACCGACCATCCACATGATGAAAATATAGGTGGTGGAGCTAAAGAGACGTTCGGCGCTCACCAGCACGTTGAGCACCCCGTTATGGCGTTGGACTTGAATGAGCACCCTTTCATCGGGGTAATCGGAATCGATGTAAAAAGGATAGCTAAAGCGCTCCGAGAGGGCCTTGGCCAGGCGAACATCCAGGAACCCGCTTGGGTCCAAGGCCGCTTCATCGGGCAAATTGGCACCCTCTTCGAAAGCCAGGTTCAACCACATGGCCTTTTCCGATAGCCGGAACGCCTGGTCTCGTTCTAGGGGTGTCGGATTACGGTCCAGAATCAAGATAACCGCGGCGATGTCACCGGCGATACCCTGCGCCAGTCGCCGTGTGATGGTGTTGTAATGGCGATCATAAAAAACCCAGGTTGACACCACTTGGAGCAAGACCAAGGGCACCAATATGATCAACAAGGACCTGCCCAACAACGTGTGGGGCAGAAACCGCTTGATGAGCGATTCCTTCTTTCGACTATCTGATCGCTCCATCATGATTGCTCAGTCCGGCATGAGCACATAGCCAGTTCCCCGCACAGTTTGCAGATAACGGGGAAATTTCGGATTCTGCTCGATCTTTCGACGCAATCGGGTCACTTGGACATCGATGGTGCGGGCATTGCCCGGCACCTGACTGGCTGCGGTCAGAGCTTCGCGGCTGATGGGAACACCGGGCTGGCGCGCCAGTGCCTTCAGGAGTGAAATCTCCGCGCTGGTCAGGCGGATGGGTTGGTTTTCCCGGGACAGCTCGTCGCGGGCCAAATCGAAACAAAAGTCACCGAAGTGAAGCTTTTCCGGAAGAGCCGCTGGGGGCTCGACAGTGCGGCGAAGGACCGCATTTATCCTCAGCACCAATTCTCGCGGCTCGAAAGGTTTTGTCAGATAGTCATCAGCACCCATTTCCAGGCCCTGGATTCGGTCGCTGGCGTCACCCATCGCGGTCAACAGCAAAATCGGCACGTCGCTGATGGCACGCAAGGACTGGGTCAGCTCAAGACCTGTTTCGCCGGGCATCATAATGTCCAGGACCAATAGATCGAAGGAGAAGGAGGCTAACTTCGCGCGAGCGTCGGCTGCATCAAGCCCGGTCGTCACGCGAAAACCCTGCTCGGACAAATAACGCTGCAAGAGGTCCCGCAGGCGCCGATCATCATCAACAACAAGGATATGAGCCGGTTCGGTCATGCCAGCAGTATAGAGACTGAGCCGCGCCTGATAAACATTTTGCCCGACCCTTTCCCCATCAATCCACAAAGACTGTAATCCATCGTCAGGGCGAACTTGCGCAAGAATAGAACGACGAATTCCCGATAGTAATGGTTATCTGTTGCCGGTGCCTTTGGCTTGATCGTCCACGGAGCCACCAAAGCGTCGGCGGGCCGGGTCGCCCATCAAATTCAACATGACTTGGCGGAATCCTTCAACGGCATCGGGCCCGGCTGTGCGATAGGCGTTGGAAATCCGTTGGCTTTGAATATCGAACATGGCTTTTTCAAGCGCGCGGCCTTTATCGGTCAGATTGAGCAGCCTCTGACGCCGATCTTCGTGGCCTTCGGTTTGGGAAATAAAGCCTTCGCGGACAAGCTGGCCCAACACCCGAGATAGGGACTGCTTGGTAATTTCAAGGATCCGCAGCAAGTCTTTCACGGTGATCGAAGGGTGGCGGCCCACGAAATAGACCACCCGGTGGTGGGCGCGCCCAAAATCGTATTGGGACAACACCCGGTCAGGTTCGGCGATAAAATCCCGATAGGCAAAAAACATCAATTCCATCGCTTGCCGAAGGTCCTCTTCGCGGAGGAACAGCGGATTGGCATCTCTTTTTATGTCAGCCATGTTGACATATTTGTTCCATTTTGTTACATCACAAAAGACGAGTGACGCGGGTGGGTAATTTTATTTCCATTTCTGCGTCAATTAACGAAATTTACTTAGCCGCAGTGGGACTGCCAGAGGGCGGAATTGCTATAGCGGTAATTTGAAAGCAAGGAAAGGGCGTTCCCATGGCACTTTTTCCCTTTGACGATCGGGACGGGATTATCTGGTTCAACGGCGAATTGATTCCCTGGCGGGACGCCAAGTTACATGCCCTCAGCCACGGCCTTCACTACGGTTCTTGCGTATTCGAGGGCGAGCGCAGTTACGATGGGCGGATTTTTAAAATGGCGGAGCATCATGACCGTTTTTTGGAGTCGGCACGGGTTCTGGGCTTTGAAATCCCCTATAGCCGCCAGACAATCGACGATGCCTGCATGGAGGTTCTTAAGGCCAATGGAATTGAGGATGGCTATTTGCGCCCGGTAGCCTGGCGCGGCAGCGAAATGATGGCCATTTCCGCGCAACAGACGCAAATTCACGTGGCCATCGCCGCCTGGGAGTGGCCAGCCTACTTTACCCCGGAAGCCCGCTTGGAGGGCATCCGCATGTCCATCGCCCGCTATCGTCGGCCCAGCCCGGAGTGCGCACCCGTCCATGCCAAAGCCGCCGGACTGTATATGATTTGTACCCTTTCCAAGCACGAGGCCGAGGCCCAGGGCTACAGCGATTGTTTGATGTTGGACTACCGCGGGCAGATTGCCGAAGCCACGGGTGCCAATGTGTTTTTGGTTCAAGACGGCAAGATTCATACACCCTTGGCGGACTGCTTCTTGAACGGCATCACCCGGCAAACCGTCATCGAACTGGCAAAACGGCGCGGTTATGAGGTCATTGAGCGGGCGATCATGCCTGAGGAGTTGGCGCATACCCAGGAAGTTTTCCTCACGGGCACGGCGGTCGAAGTCACCCCGGTCCGCGAGATCGATCGCTACAGCTTCACGCCGGGTGAAATCTCCAAAAATCTGGTGATGGATTTTGATAAGTTGGTTCGCTCATCCGCAGAATCTGCCAGCGCGGCCTAAGAGAGCTTCGAGCCGCAAGGGCCGGGGAATTTTCTAAATGCGGGTGGTTTTTCTCCTGAAAGACCACCCCTTTTGATTGCAAGCAATTGATTTTGTGAGCAATCTCGAAAGGCCTAACTTGCTTTTTGAGTAGGACTTCAGCAGGATTTCCCTCTAACAAGAGCTGATTTTTAGCCTTAAAGGGGTCTGTGATGCGTCGATTGTTTAAAGTTCTCAGTTTGCCGATGGTTGCCGCCATGGCCTTTGCAAGTTACACGCCTGCCAAGGCGGATGAATTCACCGACGTCATCACGGAGATCTTGGAACTTTATGAGGCCGGCGAGATTGGCGAAGCGGCGAAGGCCATGGACTATGCAAACCAGTTGCTAAGCCAAATGAAGGCCGGGGCCCTGCAGGATGTGTTGCCCCCACCCATGGAAGGTTGGTCCTTTGAAGAGATATCAGGCGACGGAGCCGCCATGGCCTTCATGGGCGGCATTTCCACAGCCGGCGAATACCGAAAAGACAATGAAGATGTGACCATCAACATCATGGGCGACTCACCCATGATCCAGCAGTTTGGTGCAATCATGGGCAATGCGGCTATGGTTCAGTCCAGCGGCGGCAAACTCATTCGTGTAAAACGACAGACCGGCATGGTGACCCAGGATGGTGAAGTCCAAATGCTGATCGGCAACCGCTTTTTGATCATGATTGGCGGCAACGCTGATGAAGCCACCAAAATCGCCTATCTTGAAGCCATCGATTTTGATGCTTTGACGGCTCTGCCGTGAGTCAGCCCTGCGACTGTAACCGGATTTGGGATAAAACCGGTGAGATCGAGTCTTTGATTCGCTCGTATTGATTTATTTGGCACCTCAGGACAGCTTTCGCCATCGTTCCGCTGCCGCGTCGTCGCTGGCGCGGGCGTCAACCCATTTGCCGCCGTCGGGGGTTTCCTCCAGTTTCCAAAAAGGCGCCTTGGTCTTGAGCCAATCGATGAGGAATCGGCAAGAGTCGAAAGCGGCATCCCGGTGGGGGCTGGCGGTGGCCACCATCACGATCTGTTCGCCGGGTGCCAGACGACCATAGCGATGGATGATGAGGCTGTTCTCGAGAGGCCAGCGATTCCGGGCTTCCTGTTCGATCTTTTCGAGCTGCTTTTCGGTCATACCCGGATAGTGCTCCAAGGTCATGGCCGAGATATTTTCATTGTCCGCCATGTCCCGAACCAGCCCTACAAAAACGGTGACACCGCCAATTTTGTGGTTGCCGCCGCTGAGCGCCTGGAGCTCTGCAGCCACGTCAAAGTCCTCTTGCTGAACTTTGATCATCTGCGTTTAGCCTCCTGTCACCGGCGGGAAAAAGGCCACTTCATCGTCATCACCGACCGGGTGACTGGGGTCGGCATATTCTTGATTGACCGCCACGCGCAATGCCGTGAGGTCAGCAAAGCCATCGGCAAAGCCAGCTCCTCTGCCTTGCTGCCAGGTCAAGAGGGCCTGAACGTTATCAACCCCGTCGGGCCGCGCCAGTGTTTCTTGGGCGCAGCCTGTTTTGGTCTTCAGCCAGGCAAAATACAAAAGCTTCATGCGATGACCTCGTTAAATGGCAAGAAGTCGACCATCGCGCCCGCGCTTAATTGGGTCAAGCCTTCCGGCAACTCGACCAGACCATCTGCTTCCACCAAAGAAGACAGTATGCCGGCGCCGTCTCGTGGGAATTTATGGGCCTCGGTCTCACCGTCAGGCGCCTCTTCCAAATGCACCCGAACCCATTCCCGGCGATTTTGCTTTTTCCGGTGATCGAAGGCGGCGCGCAGCTTGTAGTACCGGGGCGTTAAGTGACTGGCCCCCATCATGCGCAAAAGGGCTGGCCGAACGATGGTCAAAAAAGTAACGACGACCGCGACGGGATTCCCGGGCAGGCCGGCAAAGGCTGTGCCACCGACTTGACCCAGCGCTACGGGCCTACCGGGCTTGATGGCAAGCCGCCAGGCATAAAGGCTGCCCAATTGCTCGACCGCGGCCTTCACGTGATCCTCGTCGCCGACCGACACTCCGCCGGAGGTCAGGATGAGATCGTGGGATGGGGCCGCCTCGGCCAAGGCCCTTGTAATCACCTCAGCCCGATCCCGGAGAATACCCAGGTCGCTGACCTGGCAGCCAAGCCCCTGCAGCAGCCCGGTCAAGGTATGGCGGTTGGAATCGAATATTTGCCCTTCCTTGGGAACCTCGCCCGCACAGGCGAGTTCGTCACCCGTGGAAAAAAGAGCCACGCGGACCGCTTTGGACACAAGCAGCTTTTCCCGCCCGACTGCGGCGGCCTGGCCTAGGTCTTGGGGGCGTAGGCGTTGACCGGCCCTTAAGACCGTTGCGCCGCTGGACACGTCTTCACCGGCCAAACGCCGATTGGCTCCGCGCTTGATACCCGGCTGAATAATGACTTTGTCGGCCTCAATGCGGCAGTCTTCCTGCATCATCACCGTATCCGGCCCGGCCGGCATGACCGCGCCGGTGAAGATGCGAACGGCGGAGCCACGGGCTACCGGGGCACCGGCAGGGTCTTGCGGCAGCGGATGACCCGCCGTCGCCCGCCCGGCGATGGGAAGTTCCGTTTCCCCATCCGACTTGAGATCGTCGAAATAAACGGCAAAGCCGTCCACCGCCGAGTTGTCCAGGGGCGGAATAGGCCGCTGACCAACGACATCTTCCACCAAGATACGGCCCAAGGCCTGGTCCAGCGGCAGTTCCTCGTCACCAGTGAGGCGGCCGATGCGCTCCGAAATCAGCGCCAACGCCTCCCGGGTTTGGAGCAACTCGCCGCCGTGCGCAAAACAATCGTCACTTAACTGTGCCATGGGGTTTGAATGCCGTTAGCCGCACCCGCCTGTCAAGGGCCGCTCATCACGGCAATCCTTATCAGCCCCCGTCGGCTACACATCATTTGACAAGCTGTATCTCTCCACCAGAAAGTCCACCAATGCACCCAAATCGGAGACCTCGGCAGACGATTCGTTTTTGTCGTGAGCCAAAAGGGCGACGGATTTCCCCGCCGCCTGGCCAGAATCCAATAGGCAAATTCGATCGATGGGCCAGTCCTTGAATCCAACAACGAGCAAAATGTCGGCCGAGCTGCGATCCGCAATATCAGATAACGACAGCGCCTGGCCGCCTTCGCGTCGTTCATGAAGCAAGGTCCAGCGGTGGGTGGAGGATACCATCACCTCATTGGCGCCGGCTTGCCGATGACGATAAGAATCCTTTCCCGGCCGGTCCAAATCAAATTCGGGCTCCGTCTCCATGAGCACGGAGACCAAAAGGGAACGACCGGATAGAGCCACCACCAAGGCCTCAAGAGGTGGCGGTTCATGCGTTTCGGACTGCAATCCCAAAACCACTTTGGCCATAACCGGATCACCTCTCCCTAAGCAGAGCGTTGCACCGAAGGGGGTTTAGGGGCCGCATCGGTTCGGACGAAAGCTTTATGTAGCGCCGCCTGTAGCGTTATGCCATGGAAGATTAATGCTTTTTCGCGGCTCTGCTGACGCTTTTTCCCAAGGCGCCGTAGCCCAGTTCCTGTCCGCATCTCTGACTTTGGATTTGGATGATTTTTTGCCAGGCAATCTGGAGCCTGCAGTTCTGCTTATCTATACTAGTTTCTATTTTTCGAAACACCATTTGGGAGAATTTCAACAGTTTATAAAAAACCAATTAAATCATAAGGGTAATTAAATTAACTTAGCTTCCCACAAAGTTATCCCCATGATTCACATAATTCATTGAACACTTGTTACAAATTTGTCGCGTTTCCCATGACCGGTGGGTAAAGGACTCTGAGGCCATTGCCCATGGCGCCCTTTGATTGATTCTTGCAAAATGGGAGGGCCGCCTGAAAAAAGAGGCCAACACAGTGGTGCTTTTTCAATGACCGGTGTGACGGGCCAAGGTTGAACCGAGCGCGCCAGTCATCTTTAAGAGCGGACTATTTCAAATCAAAGGGAGCAGGCAGGAAAGCCTGAGTGAAAAACAGTTCATTCGCCAGAGGCCAGGTAGGGATCGAAGCGATGAAGAATTTTCGACGAAGAGTGAAGGAATTCTGGGTCCGTCAAGACGCGGCAACCCTTCCAGAATATGCTGTGGTGGCCGCTTTGATTGCCACCGGACTGGCGGCCGCCATTTTATCCATCGGCGATGGCATTCAAGAACTGCTTAAAGAGGCCCCTCAGGCTCTGACCGACTGTGCCCAACTCCCCAGCCAGGTTGATTGCATCGACGCGAGCCCACTAGACTAGGCAAGACGCCTTTAATTGTATCGCTGCAGGCCCGGTAAGATCCGTTGAACCCACCGCTTTTTTCTTTTACAAGCGGACGCCCTAAAAAAAGCGGACGAAATGAAGGTTTGCCGAGAGTCGGGACAGGCCCCTCTTTCAATTTAGATTGGCGTTGCGGAGTGCTGAGGTAATGGCGGGTAAGAGGGTTGTCGTTTTGTTGGGAAGCCAGGATGGGGGGACGTCGCTGGCCGCTCAAATCCTCCAAGCCATGGGGGTCGAGTTCGGAAGCCACTCGGTTTCGCCCCCCCGCGGTTTGTCGAACGAGGTTTTTCAACATCGAGAAATCGACAGGGTGGTCAGGGCCGTCGAAGGCCTTGTCGAACCAATTGCTGACGCCAGGACGAGCGTCCTGCCCCTTCCTGAGGGCTGGTTGGAGAGGAATGGCATCGCGGAACTTTGCGGTCACCTCTGCCAAATCGTCCAGTCGGAAATGACAGCGGCGGACGATAAGGTTTGGGGCTTTCACAACATTCGAACAATTCGGCTTTTGCCCTTATGGCATCAGGTGTTTCAGCGTTTGGATCTGCAGCCCCTTTATGTTGTAGCCTGGCGCGAGCCCGCTCATGCCGTGAATTCTCTAATGCAGGGTCGTGCCCTTAGGCTCCAGGAAGCCGAACTTCTCTGGCTGGCGCAAACCGCGGATTTGATCCGCTACACCAATTTGGATTTGGCCGCCGTTGTCTCCTGCAAAGCGTGGCTCTCAAACCCCCTGGGCCAGGCACGGGATCTTGCCGAGCAAATCGACGGGCTGCCTTCCTTATCTGACGCCGAGCTAGAGCAGCTCTTGGAGCCGATCTTTTCTGCGTCACCCGAAGACTCTGAATCGGTCGCTTCCCGCCCTTCAGCGAAGATGGAAAGCTTAACCGAGCTGAGCCGGAAAATGGCGGCAATTGTGGGAGAAGCTGCTACCGCTGAAGAGGGCGACCTGCCAAGCATTCAGCAGAGGGCCCAGGGCCTGGTGGCTGAATTTGATCGCCTTAGTTTACTCTTTTCGTCCTGGGCGCCGCCCTCTCAAGGTGCGGCGAGCCATGATTCCCCCTATCAAGGGGTTAGGGCGCCAAACCCCCTCATCGAACATCTGGAGCCGCGCAATATTGATTGCAAAACGGCGACATTTTCGGGGCTTCCCCTTTTTGAGGGCCTGTTGCGCCCGACCCGGCCACTGAAGGTGTGCATCATGACACCGGACATTACGGGCCCGGTGCGCAACGGGGGGATTGGTACAGCCTATCGCTATGCTTCTGAATTGCTGGCGGCGGCGGGGCACGAGGTGACCATCCTCTACGTCCTGGGATCCCATTCCGAGCAAGGCCCCATCGAAGACTGGGTGAAATTCTACGGCGACCGAGGGGTGACCTTCGTGCCCATGCCCAATCCGGAAATCCCGTTGGACAAGTCGGAAGTCTCGCGGGCGGTTCGCTTTTCTTATGGTGGCTACCTCTGGCTTAAAGACCACGACAGCTTCGATTTGGTGCATGTCTCCGAATGGCGCGGCACAGGTTACTTTTCCATGCTGGCGAAAAAGTTGGGGCTGGCCTTCGCCAACACGGTGTTTTGCGTGAAATGCTCCTCACCCTCTATGTGGAATCGACAGGGGGGCTCGACCCACATCGCCGTGCAGCAAGAATTGGCGACCAGCTACATGGAACGTCGCAGTGTCGAGCTGAGTGACATTATTGTCAGCGGCAGCTTGCATCTCTTGCGCTGGATGCTCGAGCATGGCTATCGATTGGACCGTCCCCGCTGTCATGTTCAGCCCAACATAATGCTGGGTCCAGAGGGCCCGCCGGCTTTCGCGCGTTCCTTGGCGGCAAAGGCTCAAGGTGATCGGCCAGCGGCGGCTGAAGTTGCCCTGCCGACCCCACCGGACCCTGGGCCCGGTCTTTCCGCGGCCGAAGAAGAAAAAATCAAAATTGATGAAATCGTTTTCTTCGGACGCCTCGAGCCGCGCAAAGGCATCTACATATTTTGCGACGCCGTTGCGCGACTGGCGATGCAAACCTTGCACCCGAAAAAAGTCGTGTTCTTGGGCAAGATCTCAAAGGTGTTTCCCGCCGAGGATTTCATTGCCGAAAAATCTGCCGATTGGCCCTTCGAGGTGGAAGTTGTCAGTCACCTGTCCCAGCTGGAAGTGGCCGACTATCTTAGCCAAAACAACCGGTTGGCCGTCATCCCTTCCTTGTTGGAAAATTCCTCCTTTGCCATCTACGAATGCCTGATGCACGGCATTCCCTTCATCTGTGCCAACACGGGCGGCAGCCCGGAACTGATCCACCCCGATGTGCGAGGCGACATTCTTTTTGAGGCGCACCCTGGCGATCTCCACCGCCGTCTCCACGGAATTCTGCAGGAAGGACTCACGCCGCCGCGGCCCAGTTTTGACAATGATTGTAATACACTGACCTGGCTCAATTGGCATGCGAGCCTTACACAGGAGGGTGTTATTAACGCCCTCAGCGCGGCTTACCCCGAACCGCAAGGTGCCGCAACAAACGCCAAAAAGTCGGGTGAGGGATCTGCCCCCTTGGTCAGTGTTTGCCTCAATCACTTTAATCGGCCTAAGTTCGTCAGTGAGGCCATCGACTCCTTGAAACGACAGACCCACGCCAATCTGGAAGTAATTCTTGTGGATGACGGCAGCACGCGGCGGGACGCACAGGCATTGCTGGATCGTTTGGAGCCCGACTTTGCGTCCTCTGGATGGCGGGTGATACGCCAAGACAACCGCTATGTGGGGGCTGCCCGCAACCGGGCCGCAGAGGAAGCGCGGGGCGATTTTCTGCTTTTCATGGACGACGATATGGTGGCCCTGCCTGAGGCCCTTGCCACCATGGTTTCGGTGGCGGAGCGAAGCCAAGCGGACATTCTGACCTGCTTTGCCAATGGGGTGGCGCGACGACAAAAAGTCGAAGCAAGCACAACACCTAAATTTATTTCTCCCTGCCTCGGCCCGGCGGCCGGTTATGGCTTTTTTGCCAATGGCTACGGCGGGGCCTTTTGCCTTGTGCGGCGCAAGGCCTTTGAGGCCTTAGGCGGATACTCCAATGCCTACAAGGTGAGCAAGCAAAGCGAGGAATTTTTTGCCCGGGCGACGCTTGAGGGTTTTAAGGTCGAGGTGATCCCCTTACCCCTTTATTGGCAACGCGACGCGGAAGGGCGAGCCGCGTCCCTTGCCTATAACCACACCGGCACGACCATCGCAGCGCTGCAGCCCTATATCGATGCGGCCCCCTTTGCCTATCGAAATGTTCTGCTTTTCGCCAGTTCCCTGCAGCATCAAAAATCCGCGCAGGGTGGCAAAGGTCCAGGTGCGGCCGGGTCCCGTCAAACGCCTACCAAACAAGGAAAAAACGCCCACCCCAAAGGACAGAGCCTTCAAGCGCAGGGTCAAAATAGTTCTCTCTCAACCCGCGTTCTTCGACGTTTTAGGAGGGCCTTTTCCGCCCAGTGAATTAGCTTTTCCAAGCGTGGGCAAGATGTCCCCCTCGCCCGCTCGCGCGGCCCTCTAATCCTGTTTCACCATGTGCTTGAGACCTTGGGCCAGGTAGTCATATCCGGTAATAAGGGTAAGGGCGGCGGCCGACCACAAACCGATCTCTCCGATTAAAACCGTGGGAAAGCCCTCCGGCCCGGCCGAGCCCACAATGACAAAACCCATGGCCAACATTTGGATGAGGGTTTTCCACTTGGCGAGGCTGCTCACCGGAACGCTGACTTTGATCTCGGCAAGGAATTCCCGCAATCCGGACACCAAGATCTCGCGACACAAGATGATGAGCGCCGGGACCACCACCAGCCCATCAATCTGATCGGTATGGGTCAGCATGATGAGCAAAGAGGCAATAAGAAGCTTATCGGCTATGGGGTCCAAAAAGCGGCCCAAGGGCGAAATGTCGTTCATATGCCGGGCCAGGTAGCCGTCGAAGAAATCTGTCAGACAGGCAATGGTATAGCCCGCCAGGGCGAGCCAACGAAACAACGACGTGTCCAGGTAAATCAGCACCAAAAGAACCGGAATAAGAACAATCCGGGATAGGGTCAAAATGTTTGGCAAACTGGTCAGCATTGCCGAAAAACCTATTGTCGGAAAGCGCGTCGATTGACGATGGGATCAAATGGGTTCGGGTTTCTCTTGCGGAGTGACGGTTTCTTCTAGCACAGCAATGCTGTGGCGTAGAGTCCTATTCCCATCGCGGCACCATTTAGCAAGCGGCCGGCCCGGCCAAGGCATAGCGCCGATCGTTTGCGTCAATCGATGGTACGAAGAGGGAAGAAGGGCTGGCGCGGCTCGCTGCGACGTCATTCAGCCGTTAAGCGGCGTACATTAAAGCATAACCCGGTTTAAGGCCCGGCAGACGAACGCCAAAAAATGCCCTAGTCCCGTTAGGCCGCTTGACCGGCATCCTCAGGTTTCGCAGATTTGCTCCCAATGTCCTGACAGCGTCGAACGAGACCGTCTGCCTGGTTCAGCTTTTTGTCCAAAGCCGCCATGGTTTTGGCCATGTCCTGGCTTTCGTCCTTTAGCCAGACTTTTAGGCTCGACAAATAAATAGCCGACAGGCCCTTTACCCGCAGCATGCCTCGACAGCCCGAAGCGGACAAGCCGGCGGCCTCCAGCATGGTGGCCATGGACCGGCGCAAGCTTTTGGCTCCGCAAAGTGCTGCAAATGGATCGCACGATACCGCTGCCAGGATTCGGCTGACGCCATCTCGATGGGGCTGCAATGCATCAAAGCGACGCATGAGTACCTCGAAGAGTCGATCCCGGGCCGATTCATCCCGTCCATCCACGTCATCACCGGAGAGAACCTCTTGATCAATCAAGCGGGAAAACCCGCCAAGGACCGCCTGTTTGGATGGATAAAGTGCATAAACCTCGGCCAGGGAAAGACCAGCCTCGTCAGCGATATCAAGCAAGGACAAATCCCGCCAACCGCGCGACGCTGCAAGGCGCAGTGCCGCCTCAATGACGGTGCGGCCATGGTCGACTGTTGCGTCCGCCTTTGTCCGGCGCTTGGAACCACCCGATCCAGTCGCAGGTTTTTTTGCCATTTTCGCTCTCCCATTTTCGGATGCCTTAAGGCGTATCCTTTAAATAAGGCGTTAGGAAGGCCGCTTCCAGGACCTGGATACAATTACATTAAGGCGATGGTCGCGGTGTTCGATCGAGAGTTTGCCGCCTCTTTAGGCTTTTTTGAGCGAAGCGACCTGTCCACCGGTCAAGTGGACCAACTGATCCGGGCTTAGGGGAAAAACCGCGTTGGGCGTGCCGGCAGCGGACCACACCTGATCGTATTGCAACAAATCCTCATCAATAAAGGCGACCGGCGGCACCAAGTGTGCCACGGCAGGAACACCACCGATGGCAAAGCCCGTGTTTTTGCGGACAAAATCCGGATCCGCGCGACCGATCTTTTCTCCCAGCAGGCGGCCCACCGCGCGTTCGTCGACCCGATTCACCCCACTGGCAATCACCATAACGGGCCGATTCGAGGATTTACCCCGAAAGATGAGAGACTTGGCGATCTGACCCAAGGCGCAGCCGGCTGCCTTGGCCGCATCCTCCGAAGTGCGGGTGCCCTCGGGAAACTCCCGGACGATACATTCCAACCCCTGGGCACGGAGCGCCTCTTGGACTTTTTGCGCGCTGGGATGAAGACTATCCAATCAGGCGGCCCTTACCCGGCCAATTCGCGGCTGCGGCGGGTCGCCGCCGCCACGGCGCGTGACATCAGGGGCTGTAAGCCGTCTTCAGCCATCAAGACCTGCAAGGCTTCATAAGTTGTCCCGGCCGGTGAGGTCACATTCTGGCGCAGCTGACCCGCCGCCTCGGGGGACTGGTAGAGCAACTCGCCGGCACCGGCGACGGTTTGGCGGGCTAAGGTCATGGCCAGCTCGGTCGGCAGACCTGCGTCAACACCGGCTTGGGCCAGGCATTCCACGAACCAAAAAACATAGGCCGGCCCACTGCCAGACACGCCGGTCACTGGGTCCATGAGGGCCTCGTCATCCACCCAGTCGGTTCGGCCCACTCCAGCCATCAAGGCTTGGCAGAGATCCCGTTGGCCGGTCGAGGCGTTGGCGTTGGCGGCCAAGACAGTCATACCTCGACCTACCGCGGCCGGCGTGTTGGGCATGGCACGCACAACCGCCGCATTATCGCCCAAAGCGGCCGTCATGGAAGCAATCGTGGTCCCCGCCGCCACCGACAAAAAAACGCAAGCTTCACGGACATAAGCCCGGTAAAGGGGCAAGGCGGCCCCCATCATCTGGGGTTTGACCGCAAAAACGACCACGGATGGCATGAAATCGCCGGGTGGCATCTGGGTATCGGTAATATGACGTAAGGTCTTGCTGCCCATACCCAACAGTGCTTCAGGGTTGGGCTCGATCACCACCGCCTTGGTGGGGTCAAGGCCCTGGGCCAGCCAGCCCTGAAGCAAAGCACCGCCCATCTTGCCACAGCCAATGAGCAGCAACCCCTCACCCACATCCAGGCCGGGCGCGTCGGTGTCGGGCACCATTAGGCTTCTCCAACCGTGTCCATGATGGCCGCCGCCAGGGCATCGGGCACGCTGAGGCCGCTCCAAACCACCGACTGAAGGGCGGGATAAAAGCGTTCGCACTCGAACATAGCGGTATCCACCAGGTCCTCAAGCTGCTCCGCCGAGACCTCGCGCTGGCCCCGCATGGGAATGGTTTGCCGGTAAATGGTGGTCTCTTGTTCGGCCAGAAGGTCGAAGTGACCCAACCAAAGGCGCTCGTTCACCCGGCCCACCAGTTCGTAGACCCGGGGCCGCTGCGCCTCGACGACGCGCACATCGAAGTGGCAGGAAAAAAAGATGGCCGAGAGATCGTCCTGCCAAACGAAGTACATATGATAAGTGCACCATTGCCCCGCCATCTCGACAGTCAATTCGCTATCGTTGTGACGTTCAAACCGCCAATCGTTAGCGGTAATTAATTCCTCCAGGATATCAAGCGGGTTTATCGAAAGTTCGGATTCCCCCGATAAATCTACCAGCGCCATATGGCCGCCCCCCATTTGTCGTCGGATTGCTGCACACGAATAGGAGGCGGGATCTCCGCCCCGCCAAGGTGCTGAACCCGGACCTGTAAGACCTGGCAACCCGAACGCAGCCAGGGGTGGACCTTGCTGACACCCCAACCTCAATATATGGCATAACATGCGACATATGGGAAATTCGGTAGCAGTGACCACCACATGTAGGGTGCCAGTTTCGAATCCGCTCTGCAACCGGTGAATTCGTTATGGTGGCGCGATCACGAAAATTCTTGTGGATAAAAGCCCTGCACAATAAGGGACCCCAAGTTCAGGGGGACTTTGGGGAACTGGGCTTTTTCGCTCTTGGCGCCGCTTTCTTGCTGCTTGATTTGGAGTGAGGTGACTTAGCGGGGCCAGCGCTCCGCTGGGCCTCGGCGAGGGCCTTTTCCAGGGCCGCCAGTCTTTCAGACAAAACCTCTTGCTCTTCGCGCGCTTTATTGGCGATCGCCTGGACGGCTTCGAATTCTTCCCGCGAGACCAGCTCCATTTGATCCAGGATTCGGGCAAATTGATCGCGCAGACGCGCCTCCACCTCACCGCGCATACCCGCAGCCACTCCCATGGCACTCCCGGCCACCTTGGCTAAATCCTCCAACAAACGATTTTGTGATTGCATAATGGTCCTTGAAGCATTTTTTGGCTTAGCGAATCTGTCATCATATAGAGGCAAAAGAGCCGGGAGTCACGGGTGCGGTCAATGCGAAAGAAGAGCCGTCAGAGCTATACGACGGAAACCAATCGCGTCCTTGCTCATGCGCCGGACAGCCACCTATAAAGGCCCGAAAGAGACCACGCAAAAATCCAAGCCTATCAACCCTTCCTCTCGACCGAAGCTTATTATCCCTCATGGAAAACCCAACCTTGATGATCGCCGCCATGGCCTATCCCAACATCGACCCTATTGCACTGCAGTTGGGCCCTTTGGCGATCCGCTGGTACTCCCTCGCCTACATCGTGGGTCTCCTGCTGGCCTGGCGGTATTGTCGATGGCTGGCGCTGAAACCGCCGGCTCGCCTAAAGCCTGAGGCCTTTGATGACCTTTTGCTGTGGGCCACTCTGGGCGTGGTGCTAGGTGGCCGGCTGGGCTATGTGCTTTTTTATAAGCCCCTGCACTTCCTCGACCATCCCGGCGAAATCGTGCGCCTATGGGAAGGCGGGATGAGTTTTCACGGCGGCATGTTGGGCGTGTTCCTGGCCATGCTGTTCTTCGCGCGCAGCCGAGGTGTATCCTTTTTCACCCTCTCGGATATCGTCGGGTGCGCGGCGCCCATCGGGCTTTTTTTGGGTCGTATCGCCAACTTCATCAACGGGGAACTCTACGGTCGGGTGGCCGAGGATCAAAACCTGCCCTGGGTCATGGTGTTTCCTGGCGGCGGCGCCTTTGCCCGTCACCCAAGTCAGCTCTACGAGGCTGTGCTGGAAGGCTTGCTGCTGTTCTTGATCTTGTTCCTGGCGGCCCAACGGGGAGCCTTGCAGCGAACGGGATTGTTGTCGGGGATCTTCATGCTGGGCTACGGATTATCGCGGGTCGCCGTCGAGGCCTTTCGAGAACCGGACGATCACTTGGGCTTCATTGTATCAACAATCACCATGGGGCAGATCTTAACCGTGCCTATGGTCTTGATTGGCATTTTCTTGATCCTATGGTCGCGCCGGACAGCCTAGGCCCCGCGTTCCAGACCTTGGCCCGCCACATCCGCCGGCATGGGCCAATCACGGTGGCCAACTATATGAGCCAGGTGCTGGTCGGTGGAGAGCACGGCTACTACATGGGTCAAAATACGGGCCAAAGTGCGAGCCAAGACCCTTTCGGCGTGACGGGCGACTTCACCACGGCGCCTGAAATCAGCCAGATGTTCGGGGAACTTATTGGTCTGTGGTGCGTCGACTGCTGGCAGCGCCTCGGCTGCCCTCGAGACCTGCAGTTGATAGAGCTGGGACCGGGGCGTGGTACGCTGATGGCGGATGCCTTGCGCGCCGCTCGATTGGCACCGAATTTTTTACAGACACTGAAGCTCGCGCTCGTGGAGGTGAGCCCGGCCTTAAGGCGCAAGCAGGAAGAAAAGCTAGCGGGACTTTTGCCGTCCCAGAGAATTGCATGGTACGAGTCTTTGGGGCAGGTGCCGGAGGCCCCCACCTTCCTCATTGCCAATGAGTTTCTCGACGCCCTGCCGATCCGGCAATTCGAGCAAACCGAGGACGGTTGGCGAGAGCGTTTGATTGGCCTCTCCCCCAAAGGAGACGAATTGGGTTTTGTGCAAGGCCCGACGGATCCCTTGATTGGAAAGCTCCTGTCGGCAGATCAGAGCATTGCCGAAGTGGGCTGCATCATTGAAAGCTGTGCGGCGGCCGAGGCCCATGTTGCGGAGATGGCCGGGCGCCTGCGAGAGGTTCCGGGTGCGGCGCTCTTTATCGATTACGGTTACGTGGCGTCCAGCGGACAGAGCAGCTTGCAGGCCGTGCGGCGGCACTCCTATCATCCCGTGTTGGCGGCGCCCGGCAGCGCGGACTTATCGGCTCATGTGAATTTTGCCCGGTTAAACAAGGTTGCGGCGGATAAGCTTGCGGCGGGTCAGGACACAGTGCAGATCCACGGGCCGACGACCCAAGGGACCTTCCTCGCTCAATTGGGCATCAGGCAGCGGGCCGAACGGCTAATGGCAACGGCCACACCCGACCAAGCCAGCGACATCCAAAGCGCGCTTGACCGCCTGACCGCCCCGGATCAAATGGGCGACCTCTTCAAGGTATTGGCCATCACCAGCCCCCAGCTGCAAGAGGTAGCCGGATTTGGGTCGGTGGCCAATTAGAGCGGGGCCCAATTAGAGCGGGGGGCAAATTAGATTTGACGAGATTTCCCTTTTCACCTTTGATGGCCGAGACTGACGTCCGGATTTTTGATTGCTTTGCCTTTTTCAGCCCATGTTGACCGCTAAAAATCTTTCGAAGCACCCGATCATCAGCCACGGCTTTTTCACGCGCCAAGGGGGCGTGAGCGAAGGTCTATATGGTTCGCTGAATTGCGGTTTTGGATCTGACGACCAGGCGCATAACGTGGCAGAGAACCGGGCTCGGATCGCCGCGGATTTGGGTTTGGCTTCGGAATACCTTTTGACCGTCTATCAGGTCCATTCGCCAGACGTGGTGGAGGTCACAGAACCTTGGCGCCGCGAAGAAGCGCCGCAAGCCGATGCCATGGTGACGCGAACCCCTGGCCTGGCCTTGGGCATTCTAACGGCCGACTGCGTGCCCGTGCTGTTCGCGGATGGCGAAGCCGGGGTCGTTGGCGCGGCCCATGCGGGCTGGAAAGGAGCCCTCGATGGTGTTGTGGAAGCCACCATCGGGGCTATGGAAAGCCTGGGCGCAATGCGCAAAAGAGTTGTCGCGGCAATCGGGCCATCCATCGAACAGACATCCTACGAAGTCGGCCCGGAATTCCCGGCACCCTTTCTGGATCAAGATGTCAGCCATGAGAGATTTTTTGAACGCTCCCCCAGGGATGGTCATTTTCAGTTCGATATAAAAGGCTATGTAGAGAGCTGTTTGCGGCGCTCCGGAGTTAGTGAGATCGAGGTAAGACCCGAGGATACCTACGCCGAGGAAGGCTGCTTTTTCAGCTATCGACGGAGTTGTCATAAAAAGGAACCGGATTACGGACGGGGCCTGTCAGCGATCGCACTGAAACCCTGATTTAAGGCGCTGAATCCCCGATTAAAAGTAAGGAAGACGAGTTCACTATGATGTTGCACTTTAGCCAGGAAGAGCTGGCCGGCCGCCGGGAGAAGGTTTGCCAAGAATTGGCGGCCAAGAACATGGCCGGCCTGTTGATGTTCCGTCAGGAATCGATGTTTTACCTGACCGGCTACGACACCTTCGGCTACGTCTTTTTCCAGTGCCTCTATTTGGCGCAAGACGGCCGCATGGCCCTGCTCACCCGGGCTCCTGATTTACGCCAGGCCCAGTTGACCTCCTGCGTGGAGGACATCCGTGTCTGGGTGGATGGGCCGGATGCCCGGCCGGGCCTGAACCTAAGGGAAATGCTTGAGGACCTGGGCTGCGCGGGTAAGCGCCTCGGCGTCGAATACGAAGCCTATGGCCTGACAGCCCGCAACGGTAAGCACCTGGAAAAGTCCTTGGCGGGCTTTTGCGACTTGGCGGATGCGTCATATTTGCTTTCCCGCCACCGCGTGGTCAAAAGCCCAGCCGAGGTCGCCTATGCCCGCAAGGCGGGCGAATTGGCCGACGCCGCCTGGCAGGCCGCGTTGGAGAGTGCCGCACCCGGCGCCTTTGAAGGGGACATCCTGGCCGACATGCAGGGCGCCATCTTTCGTGGCGGCGGCGATTACCCCGGCAATGAGTTCATCATCGGATCGGGGCCCGGTGCCTTACTTTGCCGTTATTTCAGTGGTCGGCGCCACCTGGATCCGCAGGACCAACTTACCCTGGAATGGGCAGGCGCCTACCGGCATTATCATGCCGCCATGATGCGCACCATGGTGGTCGGGTCTGTACCTGAGCGGCAAAAGCAAATGCATGCGCTGGCCCAAGACGCCCTGCTCGCGGTAGAAGATCGTCTGCGGCCGGGCGAGACCTTCGGCAGCGCCTTCGACGCTCATGCCGAGACCATGGACAAGGCCGGCTTTCAGGAACATCGCATGAATGCCTGCGGCTATTCTCTGGGCACCACCTTTGCGCCCAACTGGATGGACTGGCCGATGCTGTTTCACGATAACCCGGTTGAGATAAGGCCGGGCATGACGATCTTTTGCCATATGATCCTGTTTGATAGCGATGCCGGCCTGGGCATGTCCCTAGGGCGCACATCGGTGGTGACGGAGAACGGCCCGGACCCCCTTTCCAAGGCGTCGCTGGATTTGGCGGTGGTTTAACGGAGGGTGCCCAATGGGCGTTAGTTTAGAATGAGCAAAATTCAATGGATCAGCCGGTCATGCCTCACCTGATCATCTTTTTGATGTTTTGCTTTTTGGGACTGGTGGCGAGTTGCGTGCTCATGTGATCCTGCTGCTGCTGTCGGCGCCTTGGTTTGGCGCCTGTGGAGACTTGCCCCGCCCCTTTCAGCACGACGGGGCGACTAATCCCTTGCTGGAAATCAAGGCTCCTGCCGGCATTTTTGTCCAGCCCGTGACCGGCGATCGACCGCAAACAGAAGGCGCGGTGGCCGGTGCCATGGCCAGTGCACTGCAAAGATTGGATGTGCCCGCCTCGACATTGTCCCGAAATACCTCGAGCATGACCTTGCACGGTCACGTCCAGGTCGTCGCGGCCGAAGAGAACGAGCGGCTGTCGGTTCTGTGGGAATTACGGGATGCGAAGGGGGGAATCGCGGGAATCCATCGCAGCGAGGGCCAGTTGCCAGCCGGTCTATGGGACAGCGCTCACCCCGACGTGCTGGCTCAGTTGGCCGAGGAAGCCGCCCCCAAAATCGCCGCTATGGTGCAAGATCCAGTAGCCCAGATCGATCCGCCCCGTGCCGCGGTTAGTCCCCTGGACTTGGCGATCCTTCCCCTATTGGGCGGCTTGGACGACCCCCAAGACCATCTGGGACGGGCCTTGACACAGGAACTGCGCTTGACCGGCTATCCGGTGGTCGAGGCGGGCGGTGAAGAGGTGTTAATGATTCAGGGCTTGGCAGACCTGAGCCCAACCCAAGACGGCGAACAACTGCTCACCTTGGTATGGACCCTGCGCCAAGCCGAAGACGGCAGCGAAGTAGGTCAAATCGAGCAGCAAAGCCTAGTAAGTCATGACGCCTTGACCCGGGATTGGGTGCAAACGGCACGGCAAATTTCCATCGGCGCCGCAGCCGGCATTCACCAAGTTATCGAACAGGCCAGCCAGGATCTTTAAAAGACAAGATGCAACAGGAATTCCCTGGCAGCGAGCTGGAAAAGCTCATCGCCCGCTTTCGCAGTCAAAAGGCCTGCTTGGACCTGGCCGCTCGTCTTGTCGCCGATCTGGAGGGTCCGATCTTAGACCTGGGGCTTGGCAAGGGCCGCACCTTTGATCACTTACGACGGCTTTTTCCTAACCGCTCGATTTTTGCCTTTGATCTAGTAATGCACGCCCCCGAGCATTGCCGCCCCAGTCCGAATCAGTTGATCCTGGGGGACTTCTTGGAGACCCTGGTGGGATTTGAGGCGAAGGCCGGGCCAGCCGCCCTGGTCCATGCGGATATCGGATCTAGGGACAGGGCGGCTGATGCCCAACTGGCGGCTAAACTGGCCCCCTTAATCGACCAGGTGGTTTTACCCGGCGCTGTGATCTTGAGCGATCGGCCCCTGGAGTCGCCGGGCTGGTACGCTTTGGAGCCGCCGCTTGAGGCCGGAGTTTGGCCCTATTTCATGCGGCAAGTGGGAGGCGATAGGCTGAAAAAGCCTCAATGAGGCCAAAGTTTCGGGCGGATACCTCTCGGCCGTTTACAGGGCCATGTCACATTGATATGGTCCGCGCGGCTAAGAAAAAGAGGCGTTTGTGGGGTCCTTGATCGGCTCGGACCAACCGTTCCGAAATAACAAGGTCGCGCTTGGAGATGGCATGAAAATCCTGACCGGCAACAGCAATCGGCCTCTGGCCGAGGCGATTTCCGCATTCCTAAATCTTCCCCTCACGAAAGCCAGCGTTCGGCGGTTTTCCGATATGGAAGTCTTCGTGGAAATCAACGAAAACGTCCGGGGCGAGGATGTTTTTCTGATCCAATCCACCTCTTATCCCGCCAACGACAATTTGATGGAATTACTGGTTGCCATGGATGCACTCATGCGCAGCTCGGCCCGGCGCATTACCGCCGTGCTTCCCTATTACGGCTATGCCCGGCAGGACCGAAAATCGGCGCCACGAACACCCATCTCGGCAAAATTGGTCGCCAATCTGATCACCGCGGCCGGCGCCGACCGGGTCTTGACCTTGGATCTCCACGCCGGACAGATCCAAGGTTTTTTTGACATCCCTACAGACAACCTTTTCGCGGCACCGGTTTTTACCAAAGATATCCTGGAAAACAGCAATGGGGACGAGCTCACCATCGTATCGCCGGACGTGGGCGGCGTGGTTCGGGCCCGCGCCATTGCCAAACGACTTGACGCGGACCTCGCAATCATTGATAAGCGCCGCGAACGCGCCGGTGTGTCCGAAGTTATGAACATCATTGGCGACGTCAAAGGTAGACGCTGCATCCTGGTGGACGATATCGTGGATTCGGCGGGTACTCTGTGCAACGCTGCAGCGGCCTTAATGGATGCGGGCGCCACATCGGTCAGCGCCTATGTGACACACGGTGTTCTTTCCGGCGGCGCTGTGGCCCGTGTGTCGGCATCGCCCTTGGAAGAGCTGGTAATGACCGATTCAATCCAGGCGACCGAGGCGGTTCGCCTGGCGCAGAACATTCGCCAACTGTCCATCGCCCCCCTGTTGGGCGATGCCATGCGGCGCATTAGTGACGAACGCTCGGTATCGAGCTTGTTTGAAATGGCGGCAAATCCGTAAGGATTGTCGTCACACGGGGCGCCGGCACCCCTGGAGGCCGGGCCTTTTTACATCGGCGGGCATATTGCGCGCCGGTTTTTACGTTTGAGGAGAAAACGATGAGTGACATCACTGTGCTTCCCGCCGAGGCGCGTGACCGGGCCGGAAAGGGGTCAGCCCGTGCCGCACGCCGCGAGGGCCGTGTGCCTGGCGTGGTTTATGGATCCAAAAAAGCCCCTGCCATGATTACCTTGGAGCGCAAGGAGCTGTTTCGGCAACTGCGCCAACCGGGCTTTTACGCCCGCCTGTTCGATATTGATCTAGATGGCAAGAAGGATCGGGTGCTGGCGCGCGACGTTCAGTTCCATCCGGTGAGCGATGTGCCCCTTCATATCGACTTTCTGCGGGTATCAGCCACCACGGCGGTCACGGTTGCGGTTCCGGTGGTCTTCACCAACGAGGAAGAATGCCCGGGCCTGGTGGGCGGCGGCGTTTTGAACGTTGTGCGTCACGAACTGGATTTGAACTGTCGGGCCGACGCCATTCCGCCCCAAATCGAGATCGACCTGAGCGGCTTGGAAGTGGGTGACGGCGTACACATCTCGATGGTGAACCTACCTGACGGGGTCGAGCCGACCATTACAGATCGGGACTTTACCATCGCCACCATCGCGGCCCCCGTGGTTCACGTTGAAGAAGAGCCCGGTGAGGACGATCCGGACGCTGAAATCGAGGGTCTGGGCGATGCTCCGGCCGGAGAAGAGGCTGAGGAAGCGCCGTCCGAAAACTCAGACGAGGGTTAAAACCTGCCCCGCGGGCTCTTGGTGGCTGACCCCAGGGGCCCAAAAAAGGGGAGCATCGGGACATGTTGCTGCTCGCCGGTCTGGGAAATCCTGGGCCTAAGTATGCCCATAACCGCCACAACATTGGCTTTATGGCGGTGGATGAGATTGTCCGCCGCCACGCCTTTGGGCCCTGGCGGTCGCGCTTTCGTGCTCAGGTATCGGAAGGGCGAATTGGAGCTGAAAAGGTCCTTTGCCTTAAGCCCGATACCTTTATGAATCGTTCGGGCGAATCCTTAAGGGAGGCAGTCGCCTTTTTTAAACTCTCCACCGAAGACCTGATCGTCCTGCACGACGACCTGGATTTGGCGCCGGGCAAGCTGCGGGTCAAAAAAGGCGGTGGTCATGGGGGGCACAACGGGCTGCGGTCCATCGACGCCCACTTGGGCAAGGACTATTGGCGGGTTCGACTGGGCATCGGCCACCCGGGTGAGAAGGACCTGGTGCACGGCTATGTCCTGCATGATTTTGCCAAAGCCGACGATGTCTGGCTCGATAAGCTGATCGATGGCATTGCTCAGGAACTACCGCGACTGGTCGAAGGCGACAGCTCGACCTTCATGTCCAAAATTGCCCAAACCTTGGCACCGCCCAGGGAAAAACCAACCAAACCAGCGGCGCAAACAGAAGCGGGAGCGGCGCCCTCGTTGGGCTCTAAGGCCGCCCAGGATAGCTCCGGTGGTCGGAGCAAGGGCGGGCCTCTGGACGCCCTAACCGGCAAGTTGGGCAGCCTTTGGCCCACAGCCGGTCAAACCAAATCGCATATCAAAAAGGAAGATGGAGAGTGAGGGCTAGGCGCGATGGGATTTAACTGTGGCATCGTGGGACTGCCCAATGTGGGCAAGTCCACCCTTTTTAATGCCCTCACGGAGACGGCGGCCGCGGCCGCGGCCAACTATCCCTTTTGCACCATCGAGCCCAATGTGGGCCGGGTGCCGGTGCCCGATCCTCGCTTGGACGATCTGGCCCGCATCGGTAAATCCGCGAAGATCATCCCCACCTTTTTGGAGTTCGTCGACATTGCCGGGCTGGTACGCGGTGCCTCGAAGGGGGAAGGCCTGGGCAACCAATTCCTCGCCAACATCCGTGAAGTGGACGCCATCGTCCACGTACTGCGCTGCTTTGAAGGGGATATTACCCACGTGGATGGATCGGTCGACCCGATCAGGGACGCGGAAACCGTGGAAACCGAGTTGCTGTTGGCCGACCTAGACTCGGTGGAAAAACAGTTGGTTTCGACAGGCAAAAAGGCCAAAGGCGGGGATAAGGAGGCCAAGGGGAAATTGGCCGCCCTCGAGCTAGCCAATGAAGCCCTACAAGCTGGCATCCCGGCCCGGCGCCTCACTCCGCCCAAGGATCTGGTCCGGGCCTTCAGGCAGTTGCAGTTGCTCACCGCGAAACCCGTGCTCTATGCCGCGAATGTGGAAGAGGAAAACGCGGCAACGGGAAACAGCCATTCAGACAAGGTCGCCGAACACGCTGCGGCCGCAGGTGCGGCTATCGTGGTGGTATCGGCCGCCATTGAAGCGGAGGTCGCCGGCCTCACCGATCCGGCGGAAAAGGCGGAATTTCTAGACCACCTGGGGCTTCAGGAATCGGGCCTAAGCCGGGTCATTCAGGCCGGTTACGCGCTATTGGATTTGATCACCTTTTTTACCGTGGGACCCAAGGAGGCCCGGGCCTGGACCGTACGTCGTCATGCCACGGCCCCCCAAGCCGCCGGCGTCATCCACACGGACTTCGAAAAAGGATTTATCCGGGCAGAGACCATCACCTATAGAGATTTCCTCGTTTGTGACGGAGAACAAGGCGCTAAGGATGCGGGCAAACTACGGGTCGAGGGCCGGGACTATATCACACAAGATGGGGATGTTTATCACTTCCGCTTCAACGTGTAAGGATCGAGTCTCTCTTAACGGCGGGCCCCTGAAATCCACATGGACGACCTCTTCTTTTCCCTCTCAAAAGCAATCTGGATCCTAATTCAACCGAGCAAGATCTTACTTCTTCTTCTGGGGTTGGGGCTGATCCTCCTATGGACCCGATGGCGCCGCTTCGGTCGGGCCCTGGCGAGTGTCGCCGGTCTTGTATTGGCAATTGCCGGATTACTTCCGATTGGCCAACTCCTGTTGCTCCCTTTGGAGAACCGCTTCGTGTCAGACCGGCAGATCGCACCGGAGGGTATTATCGTCTTGGGCGGCGCCTATGACGCGCGAGTTAGCAAAAGCCGAGGCATGGCGACTTTCGGTGCTTCAGTGGATCGTATTTTGGCTTTGCATCATTTGACGCGGCAATATCCCGACGCGGAGGTGGTGATCGCGGGAACCGGTGACGCGGACGCCGTTGCCGGGCTGCAATCGGAGTGGGGCTTGGATGGGGTTGAGATGGTTTTCGACAACGTCTCCCGGTCTACTGCAGAGCACCCCGGCCAGGCGGCAAAAGTCGCAAAGACCGCCATTGAAGAAAATTGGCTCCTGGTCACCTCGGCCTACCATATCCCACGGGCCATGGGCGTGTTTCGCAAAGCAGGCTGGTCCGTTCATCCCTATCCGGTCGATCACCTGACTATAGCCGATGGTCTCATTATTCGACCGAACGTGAGTGTTAACCTGATCGAATTGGATTTGGCTGCCAAAGAATGGGTCGGTCTTTTAGCCTATCGCTTGACCGGGCGAACGGAGAGCCTGTTTCCCCATCCCTGACCAAGCGCACCTGCAAAAAATTTCAACTTAAAAAAAGGGGTAGGAACAACCCCTTGAAACGACTCGCCAGGCTCTGCAATGAGTAGACAAATTGGTCTGTCTGCATTGAGGCGAAAATGGCATCGAAACGGCGCGATCATCTGGTTGATCAGGCCCTGGACATGTTCCAGGCCGAAGGTTATCACGCAACGGGCATTGATAAGATTTTGAGTCAGGCGGGCGTGGCTAAGATGACTCTCTACAATCATTTCAAATCTAAGGACGATTTAATCCTGGCGGTCCTGGATAGACGGGACGGTCAGTTTTTTCAGTGGCTGAACCGGCGCATGCATCAGCATCCGGGCGCCGCGCGGGATCAACTCTTAGCCCTGTTTGATGCTCTGGAAGAATGGTTCCAGCGGGACGACTTTAGAGGCTGCCTTTTTATCAATGCGGCCGCTGAATACCCCACACCCTCTGATCCGATCCACGCGCGCGCCGCCGCCCACAAACGCCGACTCTACGAGTCCCTATCGGAATTGGCGCGACAAGCCGGTGCCAAACGGCCGGGCGAACTGGCCGCCCACCTTATGCTGTTGAGCGACGGCGCCATTGTCACCAAGCAAGTCAACAGCCAAGCCCCGGCAGCCGCCCAGGCAAAAAAGGCGGCGGCTCTTTTGGTCGACCACGCCCTGGTCGCTTAAGCCTCGACAAATTCCAGAAGAACACCACAAGCTTGTTCGGGCGGCACCAGAAGACGACCGGCTCTCGTTTCCAGCAGATCAATTCCCTGGGACCTTAGGTGGCCGGCGGTGGTGTCGATCGCCGATACCCCGATTGTCAGACCCGCCATCCAAGGCTCTTCCACCTTTTGCAATGCCAGATCCGCAGGATAAAGATCGGTCAGGCCGGCCGGCAAAACGAAAATCAACTGGCAGGCGCCGGCTTGCACCCGGACCAGACCGTCGCTGACCGCCACCTGGTCTTCTCCGAACAGGCGCGCGTAGTCCAGGGCCAGTCCGCCGGGATCATCGACCACCGTGACCAGCTCGTGAAGGCCGACGGCCCCATTGAGGTGTTTGGTCCAATGGGGCTGCCAAACCAGATCGCGGGTCAGGTGCTGGCACACAAAGGCCGAAAGGCCCGGCGTTGTGCCGGGGCTCGGATAGAGCAGACTAAAAGCCGGCAAGGCTTCCCCACCCGGTAGTTCTAGAATCCGCTTCAAATCCTTCGGCCCGTCGCTGGGGATATCTTGGTCGGCGAGGCTTTCTCGTAAGGCCGTCACATCCCGGGACGCAAAGGCCAGGCCGAGAAGCCCCTCCCGCTTGGCCAAAAATCGGTCCAGGTTATTGGTGAACTGGTTCGAGTCCAAGATGCCCAAGAGCTCCAGATAGTCTTCTTGGAACATGACACAGTAATTGGCCGTTCCCCAACCGATGTGCCGACCGCGCGGCGTGATCGTGAAGCCAAGACGCTGGAAGGCTGTACGTGCACCCTCCAGGTCACGTACACCCACCAGAGCGTGATCGACACCGCATAGTCCCGGGATCATGGGTTTTTCCTTTTTGGATTATCGCTGGCATCACTCGCATAACCTGCGCCCGCCTGGAATTTTGCCAAAACTTTGACCATTTCCTTTTTTGACAAAATTTTTGGACGGCCCAGATACATCTGCAAAGATTGCGCTGTGCAAAATTGCTCCGCCAGCACCTCGACTTCAATGGCAAGTGCCAGCGCCTGGCGCAGATCCCGGCCCAGCGCAATCTGCCCATGATTGGCCAAAAGACAGGCCCAGCGGTCCGCAAGCGCATCCAATGCGGCCTGGGAGAGGGCTTGACTGCCAAAGGTCTCATAGGGCGCGCAGCGAATATCGTCGCCGCCAGCAATGGCGACCATGTAGTGAAAGGCCGGTATGCCTTGGCGCAGACAAGCCAGTGCGGTGGCCTTTTGCGAATGGCAGTGAACGATGGCATTGACTTCCGGCCGGGCGGTCAGGATATCCAGATGAAAACGCCACTCGCTAGACGGCCGGCGGCCTTGGCGCTCGCACTGCCAGGTTCCGGCCATATCCATGAATACAACATCAGCCGGTGCCATCTCCCCATAGGGCACGCCGGACGGGGTGATCAAGAGCCCCGCCGGCACCCGCTGGCTCAGGTTGCCGGATGTACCCTGATTGATACCCGAAGCGTTCATCCGCAGGGCGGTTTCGATCAAGGCTTTGCGGGCCTTTAGGAACTTCACCGAGACCTCCTTAGCGGGCTTGGTCGCGCTCTTCCGGGTAAAGACTTAAAAGACCTTCGCGACTTGCCGGACAAACCCCGCGCTCGGTGATCAGGCCGCTGACAAGATCGGCGGGTGTCACATCAAAGGCATAGTTGGCGACCGGGCTTTCAGATGGCGTCACCCGCACCGAGGTCACGGCTCCATCGGCGGTCATGCCGGAAACCTGCGAGATTTCCAGGCCGTCTCGCTGCTCGATGGGTATTTCCTTTACCCCGTCGCCGATACGCCAGTCGATGGTGGGGCCAGGCAAGGCGACATAAAAGGGTACGTTATTGGCATCGGCCGCCAAGGCCTTCAAATAGGTGCCGATCTTGTTGCAGACGTCCCCATGTGCGGTGGTTCGGTCCGTCCCGGTGATGCAAAGGTCCACCTGGCCGTGTTGCATCAGGTGGCCGCCTGCATTATCCGCAATGACCGTATGAGATACGCCATGCTGCGAAAGCTCCCAAGCCGTGAGGCCCGCCCCTTGGTTCCGCGGCCGGGTTTCATCGACCCACACATGGACCGGCAGGCCCGCATCGTGCGCCATATAGATGGGCGCCAAGGCCGTGCCCCAATCCACCGTGGCCAGCCAGCCCGCGTTGCAATGAGTCAAAAGGTTCACCGTCTCGCCTGGTTTGCGATCGGCGACCAATTGGATGAGCTTTAGACCGTTCTCGCCAATGGCGCGGCACAGGGACACATCCTCATCAGCAATCTCACCCGCCATCATATAGGCTGCCTCACAACGGTCTTGGGGGGCCAGAGTCTTGAGATGATCCTCCATACGCTCAAGGGCCCATCGCAGATTGACCGCCGTGGGCCGGGTTTCGAAGAGGCTCTTGGACACGGATTTCAAAGCGTCATCCGATGGGTCCGATCGCATGGCTAAGGCCAAGCCGTAAGCGGCGGTTGCACCAATGAGGGGTGCACCCCGAACCAGCATGGCTCGAATGGCATGGGCGGCGGCAGGCCAGTCCTCCAGCCGCACCACTTCAAAAGCGTGCGGTAGTTGGGTCTGATCGATGATCTCCACCGCCCAACCATCGGATGCCAGGGCGATGCTGCGCATGGGCTTGCCGTTGACCTTCATAATGCCCCTCTCCGCCTATTAGGTAGTCGACTGAACCCGCGCCAAGATCGCGTCCAGCTTTTGCAAAAGGACCGGATCGCGGGCCTCGGGCGCGGTGATGAGGGCAGTGTCCAACACCTCTTGACAGCCCATAATGCAGCAATCCTGACGGCCTGCCAGCTTGGGAATAATCTGAGCAACCAGGGTGCGTGCCTTGGCGGCGTTAGCCATGAGAGTCTCAATGATTTGCTGCACTGTGACGTCATCATGGTGAGGATGCCAACAATCATAGTCGGTGACCATCGCAACGGTCGCGTAACAAATCTCGGCCTCACGGGCGAGCTTGGCCTCGGGCATATTGGTCATGCCGATCACGTCGCAGTTCCAGGAGCGATAGAGGGCGGATTCCGCCTTGCTGGAGAACTGGGGTCCTTCCATCGCCAAGTACGTGCCGCCAACCACCATTTCTATTCCCACCTCGGCCGCAGCAGCCTGCAAATGGCCGCCTAAGCGCGCGCAAACCGGATCAGCCACGGAAACATGCGCCACCATGCCTTCGCCGAAGAAGCTTTTCTTGCGGGCAAAGGTGCGATCAATGAACTGGTCCACCAGGACGAAGGTGCCGGGGGCGAGCTCTTCTTTAAGCGACCCGACCGCCGAGACCGAAATTATTTCGGTGACCCCCGCCCGCTTCATGGCATCGATATTGGCGCGATAGTTGACGTCGCTGGGCGGCACCCGATGCCCCCGTCCGTGACGGGGCAAAAAAACCACCCTTTGCCCACCCAAAGAACCAAAAAGAAGGTCATCGGACGGCTTACCGAAGGACGATTCGACGGCCCGCCATTCCAAATCCGTTAGGCCATCTATCTCGTAAAGTCCACTGCCACCGATGACGCCAATCACCGAATCCTGAGACATTTCCGCCATACCTTGCGCACTCCCAAAAGAAAAGAGGCCGCCTTACCCAAGCGGCCTCTCTTTATCGCAGATGCGATCAAATTAGTGAATATCCGCCCAGATCTTACGTTTGGCGATATAGAGTATGATCGTGAAGATGATCAGGAACATCATCACTTTGATGCCGGTTTCCTTACGTTGCTCCATTGTGGGCTCGGCCGTCCACATGAGAAAGGCCGTCACGTCCTCGGACATCTGTTCGATCGTCGCTGCCGTTCCGTCCTCGTAGGTGACCGCGTCTTCATAGAGCGGCGATGGCATGGCGATTTGATGGCCGGGGAAATACTTGTTGTAATTTAAGCCTTCCAGCAACTCGAAATCCGCCGGCGGATCTTCGTAGCCGATCATGAGCGCATAGGTATAGTCGGGGCCACCGGCACGGGCCTTGGCGATCAGGGAAAGATCGGGCGGAGCCGCGCCCCCATTAGCCGCAGCGGCGGCTTTTTCATTGGGGAAAGGATCCGGGAAGAGATCCGAGGGCTTGCCCGCGCGCTCGAACATTTCCCCATCGTCATCGGGACCGTCCTCAATGAGATAGTCCGACGCCATGGCCTTGATTTCATCCTCGGAATAGCCGAGGGCGGCAAGGTTTCGAAAGGCAATGTATTTGATGCCGTGACAACCGGCGCAGACTTCACGGTAAACCTGGAAGCCCCGCTGGAGCTGGATCTTGTCATAATGCCCGAAGGGGCCGCTGAAAGACCAGGAATGGCTCGGAATGGCCACCCCTTCTGCTGCCTGGGAAACAGAGGGAGAGGCAGCGACCAGGCCCATGGTCAATGCGACGCCGAGGGCGGGTGCTAAGAACTTTTTCATCGGATTCTTCCCCCTCACTCGGCCGGCTGTTCGAGAACCGGTTGGCTAATCGAACTGGGTAAGGTTCTAGGTCGTTCCATGATCCCCAATAACGGAATGATCACGAGGAAGTGGAGGAAATACCAGAAGGTTGCGATACGACTGTACCAGAGCCATTGGCCTTCGGCCGGCTTGGCACCGCAGTAGCCGAGGATCAGGCAATCGATGAACAAGAGCCAGAAAAAGATCCGGAACACCGGGCGGAATTTGCCGCTTCGCACAGGCGAGCGATCAAGCCACGGGAGCACGAAGAGAATTGCGATGGCCGCGAACATCGCGATAACGCCGCCCAGCTTGTCCGGGATCGCCCGCAGGATCGCATAGAACGGCAGGAAGTACCATTCCGGCACGATATGGGCTGGCGTGGAGAGGGGATTGGCGGGGATGTAGTTGTCCGGATGACCCAAGTAATTCGGTGCGAAGAACACAAAGCCCGCAAAGAACAACAGGAAAACACCCAGCCCAAAAGCATCCTTGACGGTGTAATAAGGATTGAAGGGGATTTTATCCTGGGGCCCCTTGGCATCGATGCCGATGGGATTATTCGAACCAAAGCGATGCAACGCCCAAAGATGCAAGATCACCACACCGACAAGCACGAAGGGCATCAAGTAATGCAGGGCGAAAAAGCGGTTTAGGGTTGGGTTATCGACAGAAAAGCCACCCCACAACCAGGTGACGATGGTATCGCCGACCAGCGGAATGGCGGAGAAGAGGTTGGTGATCACCGTGGCGCCCCAGAAGCTCATCTGGCCCCAAGGCAGCACGTAGCCCATAAAAGCAGTGGCCATCATAAGCAGGAGAATGAGAACACCGATCATCCACAGGATTTCCCGGGGGGCCTTGTAAGAGCCGTAATAAAGGCCCCGGAAAATGTGGATATAGACCACAATGAAAAAGAAGGAGGCGCCGTTGGCGTGAATATAGCGGATCATCCAGCCATAGTTCACATCGCGCATGATACGCTCGACCGAATCAAAAGCGTAGTCCACGTGGGCTGTGTACTGCATGGCTAAGATGATCCCCGTCAGGATCATGATCACCAAAACAATGCCGGCCAAGGAACCGAAGTTCCACCAATAATTCAGGTTGCGGGGTGTCGGATACTCGTTCAGCTCCTTGTTCATCATTGTGATGATGGGAAGCCGATGGTCGATCCACTTGACCACTGGGTTATTCATCATGTCTCAGTCCCCCTCAACCGATCCGAATAAGTTCGTCGCCTAGGAACTCATAAGGCGGCACGGCCATATTGGCCGGAGCGGGACCTTTGCGAATTCGCCCGGAGGTATCGTAGTGAGACCCATGACAGGGGCAGAACCAGCCACCGAACTCGCCGCGCGGCTGACCCGTTTTCTGACCCAAGGGGATACAGCCCAAGTGGGTGCACACGCCGATCAAAACCAGCCATTCGGGCTTTTGCACCCGTGCCTCGTCCAATTGGGGATCGGGCAGTTGGTCGATCGGCACTTCTTCGGCCATCTTGATCTGATCAGCCGTGCGTCGGTCCACAAAGACCGGCTTGCCGCGCCAGGTGATGGTGATGCGCTGACCTTCGCTCATGGGCGAAAGGTCAACTTCAGTCGAGGCCAATGCCAAGACATCGGCCGACGGATTCATGGAGTCCACCAAAGGCCAAATTGTAACCGCCGCACCAATGGCGCCCATGGCACCAACTGTCAAATAGAGAAAATCGCGCCGCGTGCCGCCGTCATCATCATGACCGGCCGTCGGCGCCGTATTCGCACTATCCGCCATAGCTCCCTTCCCCTAAAGAGTCCTCTTTTGGCATCGCCCGATACCCCCCCTCACTTTTCTTTGTCGGAATACACCCGACCCGCTAAAAGAAAAGCCCGTATCTATGGCACGGTAGCGCTGCGATGACCCAATAAGCTTATCTAACTGAGCGGTATAGAGGAAAATCGCCATAAAGGCAAAGCCCCATGCATCATAATTCGCGCCGCGGCATGCGCTTTTTTTGTCTCTGAGGCGGCCTCACCGGCCGTCACTGCCGGGAATAACTTGGCAGATTCCTGGTCACCATGAGCCTTGCAGCACCCTAAAAGGAGGACTATTGCTCCCCGCGCAACGTTGGAGATCGTTCGGCTCTCAAAATGTGACTGAAAAAGGAGATTTGGATGCGGCTGGTTCTCTATCAGCCTGATATTCCACAGAACTGCGGGACGATGATGCGCCTGGCCGCCTGCTTGGCCTTGCCTGTGGATATCATTGAGCCCTGCGGCTTTGTTTTGGACGATAAACGCCTGCGGCGGGCGGCCATGGACTACTATGAGCATCTGGATCTGACCCGTCACAGGTCCTGGCAGGCCTATTGCGCCGACCATAAGAGTCAAAACACCCGCCTGGTCTTGCTGACCACGAAGGGTGATCAGAGCTATTGTGACTTTTCGTTTAGAAATGGCGACCGGCTCTTATTGGGACGAGAGAGCGCGGGGGTACCACAGGAGGTGCACGATCTGGCCGATGCCCGGATCAGAATTCCTTTGAAAGAGGGACTGCGCTCGATCAATGTGGCCCAGGCTGCTGCCATGGTGGCCGGCGAGGCCTTGCGGCAAACCGGCGGCTTTTCCAGGACCTAAACCTTGAGTGGATCGACCACGTTCATGACCAATAGGATTGAAGAGCAAAAAACCCAGGCTCGGGCCTGGTTCGAGGATCTGAGGGATCAAATCTGCCGCGCCTTCGAGGCCTTGGAGCATGAACTTTCCGGACCCAACGCGGATCGATTTTCCCACGTGGCACCGGGTAAATTCCAGCGCAAGGCCTGGAACCGGCCGGATGGCGGCGGCGGCGTCATGTCTATCATGCACGGCAGGGTCTTCGAAAAGGTGGGCGTGAACGTCTCGACGGTTCATGGCACCTTTGAAGCAGACTTTGCCAAAAAGATTCCCGGAACAGAGGAAAATCAAAGCTTTTGGGCCAGCGGAATTTCTCTGGTTGCCCACCTGCGCTCACCGCGGGTGCCGGCGGTGCATATGAATACGCGTCATATCGTCACGGGCAAAAGCTGGTTCGGGGGCGGCGGCGATCTGACCCCCATGGTCCCCAATGATGACGACACGGCCCGGTTCCATGGAGCCTTTAAAGCGGCCTGCGACAAGCACGACCCGGACTACTACCCACGCTTCAAGGCGTGGTGCGATGAGTATTTTTATTTGCCGCACCGCAAGGAGCCCCGGGGCATCGGAGGCATTTTTTACGACTATTTGGACAGCGGTGACTGGGACCAGGATTTTGCCTTCACCCAGGATGTGGGCAAGGCCTTTCTCGAGGTCTATCCCGACCTGGTGCGGCAGCACTTTGAAGAACCATGGACCGACGAGCAGCGGCAACACCAATTGGTGCGCCGAGGGCGCTATGCGGAGTTTAATCTGCTTTACGACAGGGGAACTCAATTCGGCCTGAAGACCGGCGGAAATGTGGAGGCAATTCTCATGTCTCTGCCCCCGGAGGCCGCATGGCCATAGGGCGCCAACGACGCAACCTACGTCCGGAGGCGTTTGTCCAACTCGGCGAGACAGGCCGGCCGGTCTGGGACAAATTCGGCCGCAATCCACCAGTCCTCAATTTGACGTAAGAGATCCCCCACTTCCGGGCCGGGCGCCAGCCCCCTTTCGAGCAGGTCCGCGCCGGTCAGGGGAAAGGCCTTGGGCTGCCAGGACTCGATTTGAGCAAGGCCCGCCAGGCGGGCCTTTTTTTGATGGGAAAGGGGGTGGGCCGCCCAATCCAAGAGCCACGAATCCCGCACAGCTTCAGCCCCGCGGCGATAAAGACTGGGTCCCAGGTCTTCATTAACCGCCAGCGCGTGAGACGAGATTTCACTCAAACGACGAGCCTGGGCATTGCTGAGTTTTAACCGATCAGCGTGGAATGCCGGATCGCCCTTGGGTGATAGCGCTGCCAATCGGAGCAGGCTATCGCTTGTGGCCAAGCCTTCGACATCGAGCTGAACCAGATCGCCTAGGCGAGATAAGTCACTCTGACCTGGCAGAATGTTTGATAAGACCTGCCGCTCGGCCATGATGTGGAGCATTGGCAAAGGGTCGCGCGCGGCCAAAAGACGCAGGAGTTCCTCACGCACCCGCTCGCCAGAGAGATGGCCCAAATTTGACTTAAGATCGGTGGCCGCGCTCAAAGCTGCCGGATCTGGAGCGCCCCGCCCGTAATGGGCGTGAAAACGGAAAAAGCGCAGCAAGCGCAGGTAATCCTCCGCAATGCGCGCGCGAGGATCACCCACAAAGCGAACGCGCCCCACCCACAAGTCCTCTAATCCGCCAAAATAGTCGTAAATCGTCCCAGAAGGGCTCATGGAAAGGGCATTGATGGTAAGGTCCCGGCGCGCAGCATCGGCTCGCCAATCGTCAGTAAAGACCACCTTGGCATGGCGACCGTCGCAGGCCAGGTCCTGGCGCAGGGTGGTGATTTCAAAATTTTGCCCATCAGCCACCGCCGTAATGGTGCCGTGGGCCAATCCGGTGGGGATTGCTTTCACGCCGGCGGCCTGCAACTTTTTCATAACGGTTTCCGGAGGATCCGGTGTGGCGATGTCCACATCCTTTATGGGTTTTTCAAGGATGGCATCCCGGACACAGCCGCCAACAAATCGCACATCCAGCGATCCGGCGCCCAAAGCCTTCATCACCGCCACCGTCCCATCGGCGATCATCCAATCTTGAAGCTCTAGTGTCCGATTCGCATCCATCACCTTTTGATCCTGTCGATCCCGTTTCGGCCGACCCTTTAACTTCGCTGACCTTTTGCCCCGCTCAGCAACTCAACCAGGTTGTTCAGCATACCGGCCGTGGCGCCCCAAATGTAATGGTCGCCATAGGGATAGGCATAGTAGTAGCGCTCTTTGCCCTCAAAAACCCGGCTATGGTGCACCCGATTGTCCGGCTCGAGGAAAAACGGCAGAGGAACTTCGATAATCTCCGCCACCTCAAAGGTATCTGGCGTCAAGGTAAAGGGGGGCGTAACAATCCCAATCAAGGGATAGATCTCAAAGCCTGTCCGGGTCAGGTAAGTGTCGAGCCGCCCAACCAGGTCAATTCGCCTGCGGTCCAGGCCGATCTCCTCCTCCGTCTCACGCAATGCGGCGGCCTTGGCGTCTTCGTCAACCGGATCTATGCCACCGCCGGGGAAGGAGATCTGGCCGGGATGATGCTGGAGATGGCTGGTGCGTTTAGTCAGCAACACGGTCAATCCCTCCGTGCGAACCACCAGAGGCACAAGGACGGCCGCGCCCTTTAAAGGGCGCTTGGGGTCATAAAAATCCGGATTGAGATCATGATCACCGCGGGTGCCGGCGCCGGATGAGGGCGAACTGACCGCCCCTTGAGCCAATTCCGTTGGGCTCTTGGGCGAAGTCCTTTGGCCCGGCGGCCGGGCCGACCGTAAGCACTCAAGGACATCATCGAGGGTCAAGAGAGCCTGCCTTTATAATCTCGCAAAACGATACCCGTCGCAAAACGTCACCTAGTCGAAATAGTTTTTAGTCCAGGGGAAAAAACATCCCCTGGCTCCTTATTCCAAAAGTTTGCCTTCCTTCAAATCTTTCTTCAATGGCCGCGTTGGCCATTTGGTAATAGGCTGGGCGTGTGACCAGGGCTTCCAAGCGGGGTCGAATCAGAACGTAGGGGCGCGGTTCTCCATCGCGAGGGCCGCTGCCAAGCCGCAAGGGATGATCGGGGCCCAGCTCAACGTGGTGATCAAGATTGGTGCGGAAACCGGCGACCTGACGGCCATCTTCCTCCCTCACGAAAAATTCAACGGCGGTAAAGGGGGCGTCTTCGACATGCACCTTGGCTTTTTCCACGGGGGTTTGCAGCCAATAAACACCGTGGTCATCGCGCTTAAGGATGGTCGAAAAGAGTTTTACCAAGGCTTTGCGCTTAATAAGCGATCCTCGGTAGTACCATTCCCCCTGCCGGTCGATGCGAAAATCGAAATCATGAACAGGCGGTAAGGCTCCCAAGTCATGCGACTCGCCAAAAGGTAAAGGATTCCCTATCTTTTGAGTTAGAGTCGCCGAGTGCTTGGGCGTTGGCTTTTTATCCGTCATTGCCATTCTCCTGGTGCGCCGGCCACATGGTTAGCCTAATGCCGCCACAATAGCTAAATATGCTTATGGTGCTCATAAGGAAATAGAAAGCGAGACCCCGTGACAATCACCCCTCAAGTCCCCAGCGACGTCGGCTCGGTTAGCGAGCTGGCCTCGGATATCGAACAGTTGGGCCACAGGCTGCAAAATGTGCGCGATAGCATCGGTCGGGTCATCTTCGGTCAGCAGGATGTGGTCGATCAGACCCTGATCTCGCTTTTGGCCGGCGGGCACGCCTTACTGATCGGCGTGCCGGGCCTCGCCAAGACCCGTTTGGTCGAAACCTTGGGCGAGGTTTTTGGCCTGGAAGACAAAAGAGTGCAATGCACCCCCGATTTGATGCCGGCCGATATTCTCGGCTCGGAAGTGCTGGAGGAAAGCGACGGCGGTCAACGGTCCTTCCGCTTCATTCCTGGGCCGGTGTTTTGCCAGCTGTTGATGGCGGATGAAATTAACCGGGCCAGCCCGCGAACCCAATCGGCCTTGCTCCAGGCCATGCAGGAACGGCGAGTCACAGTCGCCGGTCAAAGCCATGACTTGCCGCGGCCCTTCCATGTGCTGGCAACCCAAAACCCCTTGGAACAGGAGGGCACCTATCCCCTGCCCGAAGCCCAACTCGACCGTTTTTTACTGCAGATCGATGTTACCTATCCGGATCTAGAGGCGGAACGCCAGATGCTGATTGCCACCACGGGGGTCACCTCTTCAGATGCATTGCAGGTAATGAAAGCCGACGAATTGATGGGCGCCCAGCGCCTGGTTCGGCGCATTCCCGTGGGCGAGACCGTGGTGGAGGCCATCTTGACCATCGTGCGCAACGGTCGCCCGGATAGCAGCGATCATCCCGAAGTCCGAGACAGCGTCGCTTGGGGACCTGGGCCACGGGCCAGCCAGGCCCTGATGTTGGCGGTTCGAGCCCGGGCCCTCATCGATGGCCGTTTAGCGCCCTCCATCGACGATGTGGTCGCCTTGGCCGGTCCGGTCTTGAGGCACCGCATGAACCTTAACTTTGCCGCCCGGGCCGACGGCATTACCCTTGACGACATCATTGCCCGGCTGACCGCGCCTTTTGAGTAGAAAGGGCGGAGGTGCAGACGCAAATAAGCTCTAGGATGACAAGTTCTTTATGAGTGAATCAGCCGCCTTTACCTTGAGGCAACGGGCCGAAAAACTGTCGGCGCGATTACCCCCTTTATTGGTCGAGGCTCAGCGGGTGGCCTCAACGGTGGCCCAGGGAGTGCACGGGCGTCGGCGCGTGGGACAAGGCGAGACATTCTGGCAGTTCCGACCCTACGACATGGGCGACCAACCCCAATCCATAGACTGGCGCCAAACCGCTAAACGGGATCGGGTTTTCGTCCGAGAGATGGAATGGGAGGCGGCACAATCGACTTGGTTGTGGCGCGACACCTCCGCCTCCATGTCTTGGCGCTCGTCGAAAAAATTTCCCGACAAGCGGGGTCGTGCCGATCTTTTGACCTTGGCTCTTGCCGATCTACTGATCCGCGGCGGCGAGCATGTTGCTCTTCTGGAGACCGGCGACCGGCCCGCAAGCAGCCGCGCCGTCCTATCGCGTTTGGCCCATCAAATCGAGTTGGCAGGCACCAGCGACAACAGCTTGCCACCCATCCGCCCCCTGCCCCGTCATGGCCAAGTGGTCTTTATCGGCGATTTCCTTGACCCCTTGCCCGAGATCGAGCAAGTCGTGCGCGGCTATGCCAGCGCCGGTGTCAAAGGGCATATTTTGCAGATTCTCGATCCTGCAGAAGAGGCCCTGCCCTATCAGGGTCGGGTCCGCTTCGAGGGCTTGGAAGGCGAAACGCCTTGGCTCTTGGCCAAAGTTGAAAAGGTTCGCCCGGACTATGTCGCCAGATTGACCCGGCAACGCGACGGCCTACGTAACCTCACCCGAAGCCTGGGATGGGGCTATGACTTCCACCGCTGCGACCAACCGGCTCAAAACGCCCTTCTGGCCCTCTTTAGCGCCTTGAGCCACTCGGTGACGGGGTAGCGGCAATGTGGAACCTTGGCCTTTTTGCATTTGCCCAACCGTGGATCCTGCTGGCCTTGGCCGGGCTACCCCTTATTTGGCTGCTTTTACGATTGACGCCGCCTGCAGCGAAACGCTTTTCCTTTCCGGCCATCCGACTGCTGACCGGATTAAATACACCCGAGGAAACACCCGCCCGGACACCCTGGTGGCTGTTATTGCTGCGTCTGCTGATCGTCGCCTTGATTATCATCGGGTTGGCTCAGCCGCTGCTTAATCCCAGCGATAGGTTGGCGGGTAAGGGCCCCTTGCTACTGATCATCGACAATGGATGGAGTGCGGCACAAAGCTGGCCGGATGTTAAAGCGGAAGCCGACCGGGTCCTAGGTCAGGCAGAGCGGGAAAATCGCGAGGTGATTCTGATAACCACCGCCCCCACGATCGCATCGATGACGTCGCAGCAAAATCCAACCAACAATCAGAATCAATCAGACGCACGCCCCCCAATTGCCAGTCCGAAGCTGCCCGCCGGCGAGGCTCGCCGTCAGTTGGCCGCTTTAGCACCCCACCCATGGCCCAGCGATAGAGCCTCCCTGTCCGCTCAATTGTCGGAGATCTCCCTCGACGAGCAGGTACAGGTGGTGTGGCTATCCGATGGCCTTAAATCATCAACCATCAGCGATCTGGACGCAGATCTGGCCAACCAATTGCTCCGGCTCGGCCCTACCAACCTGATGGCGCCCCAAGAAGCTGGATTGGCTCACCTGCTTTTGCCGCCCCGCAGCTTGGGCGGTGAGCTGGTCTTACGTGCGCAACGGGCCTGGACCGAGGGGCCGGGTCTTATAACCTTGCGGGCTACCGGTGATGACGGGGAAACCATCGCCCAGGTACCCTTGCAATTTGAAACAGGCGAGGCGATCGGCACCGTGTCATTGGATTTGCCCGCGGAATTGCGGAACCGAATCACGGCCATACGCATCGCCGGAGAGGAAAGTGCCGGTGCCACCTTGCTAATCGACGAACGCTGGCGGCGACGGCCGGTGGGATTGGTCGGCCCAAAATCTGACAGCAGCCCCCAGCCCCTGTTGAGTGAGGATTACTACCTAAGCCGCGCCCTTGAGCCCTTTACCGAATTGCGCAAAGGCAGCGTGGAAGAGCTATTGGCCCGCGACCTCGCGGTTCTGGTCGTATCCGACGGGGCCAATCCCTTGTCACCTGCCGAAGAAAGCCTAATTGCCCCTTGGGTCCGAAATGGCGGCCTGTTGCTGCGCTTCGCCGGTCCGAACTTGGCGCAAGCTGAGGCAAGTTCCCTTTTGCCCGTACAGTTGCGCGGCGGCGACCGGGTCTTAGGGGGTGTTTTGACCTGGGATTCGCCGGCTCAATTGGCGCCTTTTGAGCCCCAAAGCCCCTTTGCGAATCTCGCCGTACCCGAAGAGGTGGTGATCAAGCGGCAGGTCTTGGCCGAACCCTCCCTGGACCTCGCGGAAAAGACCTGGGCTAAACTCAGCGACGGCACGCCCTTGGTAACGGCCGCCAAAGAGGGTGATGGCTGGACGGTTTTGTTCCACATTAGCGCCAATACGGAATGGTCCGAGTTGCCCATCGCCGGTTTGTTTGTGGAGATGCTGGAACGAGTGTTGAACGTTAGTCAGGGCGTCGCAGGGCAGGGTCAGGAAAGTCTGGCGCCTATCGCCACCCTGGACGGCTTTGGCCGGCTTACCGCGCCAGCCCCTGAAGTTTTACCCTGGGTGTTGGAAAGCGATCGTGAAGATGGCGACCAAGCGGGGGAAGACGCTGCCGCCGACGCAAGCTCTTCGGCCCTATCGTTAGAAACACCTCTTGGCCCGCGGCATCCGCCGGGCTACTACGGCTCCAAAGAGCAACGGGTGGCGCGCAATCTGGGTCAAGAAGAGCTTTCCCTGGCGCCCCTTACCGGACTGCCAGACGGTATTTTGCAAAGCCCCTATGACCAGGTTCGCGAGCTGGATCTTAAACCTTGGCTCTTGCTGGCAGCTTTTGCCCTGTTATTGGTGGATTTTTTCATTTCCTTGCTTTTGCGTGGTCACTTACCCATTGGCCGTGGCCCCCTCTCCGCCACGACAAGCCTTATGGTATTCTCGGCATCCCTAAGTGCCGGTCTTATAGCGACCAGCCTTTTGACCGCCGGACCGGCCATGGCTCAGTCCAGCAGTGGCGTCTCCGACTATGAGGATCGGCGCGCCCTGGAAGCGACCCTGGTGCCCCGATTGGCTTATGTGGTGACCGATGTTTCTCACATCGACGATGTCAGCCGGGCCGGTTTGTTCGGCCTCACCCTGGTGTTGCAGCGGCGTACGTCGGTGGAGCCAGGCCCTCCCCTGCCGGTTGATTTGGAACAGGACGACCTTTCCTTTTTTCCCCTGCTTTACTGGCCAGTGACGCCAGAACAGCCCTTGTTGAGTGATAGAGCCAAGGACAAGGTGAACGATTATCTTAAAAATGGTGGCACGATCTTGTTCGATTTGCGGGACCCCTCGGCGGGCTCGCAGATCCTGGGCCAATCCAGTGAGGGCAGTCAAAACCTGCAGCGCATCGCCGAAGGTCTGGATATTCCCAACCTGGAACCCGTCCCGCCAGATCACGTTCTGACCAAGGCCTTTTACCTGCTCCAAGATTACCCCGGCCGCTATACAGGCGGCACCCTTTGGGTGGAAAGCGGCGAAAACGCTAGCAACGATGGTGTCACATCTGTCGTCATCGGGGCCAACGATTGGGCCAGTGCCTGGGCCGTGAATTCGGTCGGTCAGCCGGTCAACGTCTTGGTACCGGGCGGCCCCCACCAACGGGAATTCGCCTACCGTTTCGGCGTTAACTTGGTCATGCATGCCTTGACCGGTAACTACAAAGCCGACCAGGTGCACATTCCCTTTATTCTGGAAAGACTGGGACAATGAGCGCCTTGTCTCTCAATTGGGCCCCTTTCCTGCCATGGGCCGCCTTGGGGGTGCTGGCCGGCCTAGCCGTCCTTTTGGTTCTGATCGGAGCCTTTCGCAGCGCGCCCGGTTGGGGATTACGGGGCCTGTTATTGGCCTTGCTGCTGGCAATCTTGGCCAATCCGTCCTTGATCGAGGAAGAACGTCGCGCTTTGAGCGACATGGTGGTGCTGGTCGTGGACGAAAGCCAAAGCCAGAACATCCCACCGCGCGGCGAACAAACCGCGACAGTGGTGCCCCATCTAATAGAGCAAATCGAAACCTTGCCGGACACGGACCTGCGCGTGGTCCGCGGCGGTCGCTCGCAAGACAGCTTGACCCCGAATGGGACCACCCTTGCCGAAGATAAAGGAACGGCCCTTTTTGAGACAATAAAACGTGCCATGGCCGACCTGCCACGCCAGCGCATTGCCGGACTGATCGTGGTCAGCGATGGGCAAATCCACGATGTCCCTGAAAACTATAGCGATCTGGGAATAGGCGGGCCCTTGCACCTCTTGCTCACGGGTGAGGCCGGCGAAGGTGACCGAGTGCTGGCGGTAACCAAGGCACCAACCTTCGGCATTGTGGGCAAGCCCCAAAGCCTGACTGTCTTGGCTCAAGACCTGGCGCCGGAGAACGCCGCCGCACCCAGCGGGATTGGGATTGCCCAACTGACCCTGCGTCAGGACGGAGAGGTTATTCGGGAGATCGAAATCGCGCTCGGACAGGAACAGGAAGTGGAATTTGAGCTGGATCGGCGCGGGCCCAGTGTTTTGGAGTTGGAGGTGTCCGAGGGTCCGCAAGAATTGAGCTTGATCAACAATCGAGCCGCGGTGGTGGTCAATGGCGTGCGCGAGCGCTTGCGAGTATTGTTGGTATCCGGCGAACCCCACGCCGGTGAACGGGCATGGCGCAATATTCTAAAATCCGACCCGGCGGTCGACCTGGTACACTTCACCATCCTACGACCGCCGGAAAAGCAAGACGGCACACCGATCCGTGAACTCTCCCTAATTGCCTTTCCCACACGCGAGCTTTTTGAAGTTAAGCTGGACGAATTCGATCTGGTGATCTTCGACCGCTATCGGCGCCGTGGTGTCCTGCCCACCATTTACCTGGATAACATTGCTCAATATGTCGAGGACGGTGGCGCCTTTTTGGAAGCCGTGGGACCGACCTTTGCGACGCCCCTCTCCCTCTTCCGTTCGCCCTTGGGGCGGGTCATGCCCGGCGAGCCCAGCGGGGAGATCTTTGAGGAGGGATTCCAACCTATCGTGACGGAATTGGGTGGTCGTCATCCCGTCACAGCGGACCTGACCGGCCGCAACCGAGGCGACAGTGGGCCGACCTGGGGCCGATGGTTTCGCCAGGTGGATGGCCATGGACGCAGCGGTACGGTGGTGATGAGTGGAGTGCAGGAGCGGCCCTTAATTATTTTGGATCGGGTGGGCGAGGGCCGGGTTGCTCAGATCATGAGCGACCACATGTGGCTCTGGTCGCGGGGATTTGAAGGCGGCGGGCCGCAGGCTGAATTGCTGCGCCGTATTGCCCACTGGCTGATGAAAGAGCCGGACCTTGAAGAGGAAGAACTCATTGCCCGGGTGGAGGATGGCCAACTGAAAATCGAACGCCGCTCCCTGTCCGGCGAGGCGAGCGAAGTGCGGATCACCACACCGTCTGGACAGATCGTACCGCTGGCCCTGCCGGCTCGTGACGATGGCCGCGCCACCGGGGCATTGCCCGCCGAGGAATTCGGTCTTTATCGGGTGGAAGACGATGCGCGCACGGCCCTGGCCGTGGCCGGTCCGCCCAATCCTCTTGAGTATAGGGACTTACGCTCCAGCGCCACGAAGCTGCGTCCCCTTGCCCAGGCCAGCCGGGGCAGCATTTATCCTCTCGCGGACCGAACCTTGCCGAGTGTTCGTAAAGTTCGCGCCGACCGGGATTCCTCAGGTCCCAATTGGATCGGCATCGCCGCGCAAGAGGCCTATGAAGTAGCAGGCGCCAAGAGTGTACCCTTATTGCCCGCTTTATTGGTTTTGGCGCTATTACTGGCGTTAACATTGAGCACCTGGTACCGGGAAGGCAAATAAATCCTCCTACGGTCGGTCAAGCGCGACCTCGGCGAAACTGTCCGCCAGGACCTCAAGAGCCCAATTCGCATCGGCTCGATCAACATTCAGCGGGAAAGACAGTGCGACGGTCGGCCCGGCCCCCGCATAATTGAGGATCAAGCCTTTTTCCAGACAGCGATAAAAGACCCTTTGAGCCGGACTAGGCTCGTTGAACCCTCTGTTCAAACCCTCAGCGAAATCCAAGCTTAAAATAAGCCCGGTTCCGCGAACCATCCGAACAAGGTCACCATATCGATTTTGAATTGCTTTTAAATCTTCTAGTAATTCGGCACCGAGAGAAAGGGAACGTTCAGGCAATTTTTCGTCTTGAATGATGCCGATCGTGGTGAGGGCGGCACAAGCCATTAGGGGATTTTTTTCATGAGTATAGTAGCCGAGCCCTAACTCGGGCGCACTGTCCAGTTCCGCGCTCGCGACCACGGCCGCCACCGGCATCGCCGCACCGCCGAGCGCTTTTCCAATTACCGTAATATCCGGTGTCAAAGAAAAATGGCTGCTATTGAAAAAGGCTCCGGTCTTACCCAGTCCTGTCGGGATTTCGTCCAAGATCAGCAGCACGGAATGCTGCCTACACAGAGCCTCCACCTCAGGCCAGAACCAAGGTGGCGGATGATAACCCCCGTTTGCGATGGTCTCGCCGATTAAGCAGGCGATATCACTGTTTTGCTCCATGCTTTCCGTGATTTTTTCCATTGAACGGCGCGCCGCCAGAGCCGGGTCGTTGAAGGTTTCCGCAGCCGAATTCTTGGACGGTTTGTAAGAAGGAACATGGAAGACGCCGGGCAGCAAAGGGCCAAGGCGCGGCGAGCCGTGATGATCAGGCGTGGCAAGGCTCATGGCCCCAAGGCTCTGACCGTGATAGCAATCTTCAAAGGCAATGATCTTGTGACGGCCACTATGCACACGCGCGAGAGAGAGTGCCAATTCGACCGCGGCCGCGCCGCCCGGTGTCAGGAAAACCCGCCCGTCCCTCCCAGGCCAAAGGGAGGCCAGGCGTTCGGCCAGCGCGACAAACGATGAATTGGTAAAGCCACGCGTATTAAAAGACAGTTGGCCGAGCTGGCGAACAAGTGCCTCGATAACCAGTGGGTGACGATGTCCGATGTGATGGCAGTTATTGCCATGCAGATCCAAATAGCGTCGGCCCGATCGGTCTACAACATGGGATCCCTGTGCTGATTCGATCGCCAGAAGAGCCGGGTGATTATGCGCCTGACGTAAAGTGTTATCGCGGTCTCGCTGGATTACCCGAAGATCCTCGGCGTTTGCCCAGTCATAGATCCAATGGTTGCGAAAGTTCTCTCCAAGTTCCAACATCGGCCTTCTGATCGGCTAAAGTCAAAAAAGGGCTGAGGCGCTCATTTTCCACCGTTGCCAGTCTTATATGAATTCAAATTTAGTCAAGCCAGGTTCCATTGAAGAAAGGGATAATCCTATGACCCAGATGCTGACGCAAGCGCCGCAGGAGCCCGGATATACCTTTCTAAATTTTCCCTTGGCCCTAAACGTGGAAGACCTTAAGGCGGATATTGCGATCCTGGGTGTTCCTTTTGGCTTACCCTACGACTCGAAGGGAGCGCCCAACGATCAAAGTCTGGCGCCGGACAGGCTTCGGTGCAATTCGGATCAAAGTCCTTACAGTCGCGAGCGTTTCGATTGGGATTTGGACGGTCCCCTTCTGAACAATCAGGCCATAACAGTCGTCGACTGCGGCAACGTTACCGCGGATCCTTCTGATCCGCAGGTGCACTATCGGCGCGCAACAACCGTCGCGAATATGATTTTTGAGAGGGGCGCCACAGTTGTCACACTGGGCGGAGATCACGGCGTGACCATTCCAGTCCTGCGGGCCACAAAGTGTTTAAATAGGCCGATCACTCTGGTTCACGTAGATGCTCATTTGGACTGGCGGGACGAATCAAAGGGGGTGCGGGAAGGCTTTCGCAGCCCCATAAGGCGCGCATCCGAAATGGCCTGGATCGATCAAATCGTCCAAATTGGCATCCGCGGCATTGGTAGCTTGGTGACGGATGAGGTGAAGGAGGCCCGCCGCCACGGCGGCAAGATTATCACCGCTTACGAGATGCACAGGCGGGGTATGGATTGGGTCTTATCTCAAATCGGCGACGGCGGTCCTTTTTACCTAACTATTGACGCGGACGGCCTAGACCCCGCTATCATGCCGGGTGTCATGTCACCAACACCTGGCGGCCTAGACTGGATGCAGATTCATCAGCTCATCCACGGACTTTCCCGAAAAGGATCCATCGTCGGTATGGATCTGGTCGAAATTGCGCCCAGGCACGATGTGGGCAATCTCACGCTGGTTCACGCAGAGCGCTTGATCTGCAATTTCATCGGGGCATGCGCGCGAAACGGACAGTTACGTCCGCGGCATCATTAGGCTTAAGCCAAACCGAAGACTTGAGAAAGCAGGACCGCCCCTGACAGCAATAACAAGCCGAGGACCAAGCGCTGAAATGCCGCTTCAGAGGTCGCGCCATAGACGCGGGCACCAATCCAAGCACCAAAAATCGTGGCCGGTAAGGATATAAGGGCCAGATCGAGCACACCTTTGTCCACCTGTCCGGCCAGGGCCATGGCCGCGCTGGTAAAGGTCAGGATCAACAAATTAAAGGGCTGATAGATGGTTCGCTGACTCTCGCTAGGACCGCCGCGAAGCTGCAACCATATAAGCGGCAGCGGTCCGGAAAGGCCCGAAAAGCCCCCTAGGAAACCACCGCCCACTCCAATCAGGCCATCCACCGGTCGGCCACCCCATCCCCCGAGTTTACCCTGCCACTTTGCGAAAAGCTGAAAGGTCGCGTAGAGGATTAAAAACACACCGATTGATGCGCGTAAAACGCCGGGAGAGGCCACCGCCAATAGGGCCACGCCAAAAGGGACACCGATTACGCCACCGAGCAAGAACGGCAGTGCCCGAGGCCAATTGAACGAACGGCGCAGCGTGATCAGACTGATAAATTGACCAGCCACCGACGCCAACACGACCAGCGGCGGGACCATACCAGCCGGCAAGACATGAAACCAAAATCCCGAGGCGACAAGGCCGGTCCCAAAGCCGGCAAATCCCGTGGTGAAACCAGCGAGAAAAGCACCGCCTACAACAAAGGCAAGGGTCGTCAAGTCAATCGTCAGATCGAACATTGCTGAGCCCTAACCCATGGGAGACATAACAGCAATAGTTCTGCAGCGGTTAAAACTGAAAAGCGGGCCTAAGGGAAACACCTCAGCCAACATGGCGTTGCGGTTCCATGGACTTGGCGATCACGCCCGACACGCCCTCAAGGGCGTCCGGCGCTAACTCAGCGACCAGGAAGCGCTCCGCATCGACCGGCCCTGGCAAAATGAGGCCACACGCGGAGGCATTGCTAAAGCCGAAAGGCCGATAATACTCCGGATCCCCCACGATGACACAAAAGCCATGGCCAAGGTCGCGGGCCACATTGAGGGAATGTCCGACCAGCGCCCGCCCAATACCTTGGCCCTGAAGCGCCGGCTCCACGGCTAGTGGCCCCAAAAGCAATCCGGGATCTTGATTTGCGACAACCGGCCAATAGCGGATTGAGGCCAAAAATCCGCCATCGTCCCCGATGGCCGAGAAAGAGAGAGCCGCCACGGGTTCGATAGCTTCGCGCAAGCGGTACACGGTTTTTTGCTTGCGGTCGAACCCGAAAGCCCGATCCAGCAGGGGGTCGATGAGGACCGCGTCTTGCGGCCTTTCCGGGAGAATTTTGAAGGACATTTTTTGTGGGCCCGCAGTGTTCCGGCCATAGGTCCGGAGAATTGATGAGAAGTTTGTCAACGGCATGACGGCTCCCCCACCGGGAAGCGAAAGGTCACGGTCGTCGTCGCAAAGTCTCCACATCAAACATGCATACTGCCTTTCACGGGCACGCCGGGTGTTACTGAAAAACCACACCAACGGTTAAAGCGCATATCACAGGGGCGACTCCAATGCCAGGTAATTTTGCAAACATTCCCATCAGGCCTCGCTCAAAAGGACGAGTCCGGCTGGGAGAGAAATTCAGTTTCCTCGGCCGTACTGGATCGACCCAAGATATCATTGCGGTGAGGAAAGCGACCGAAGCGATCGATAATCCGGTGATGAGCCAAGGCGTAGTCATAAAACGCAGGGTATTCGTCCAGAGCTTTCATGAGGCGGCAAGTGTCCTCCTGATCCGCCAGATCCTCGCTGTGCTCTAACGGCAGGTACAAAAAACAGCGCTCGATCTGAGATAGTTGGGCATCCAACCCACGACTCAACGCATCGCGAACAACAGAACGGGCCATGGCGTCGGTTGCAAAGGCCCGTGCCTCATCGCGAAAAATGTTGCGTGGCACTTGATCCAATAGAATGGTGAGTGCCAAGGCACCGCGCGCGGTCTCTTTCCAGGCATCATAGTCTCCCTTTGCGGCAGCGGCATGATGTCCCCCTAGGCGTTCCTCGACATGAGCATCGAAAACCGTGTCCTTTTTGTACCACTGTTCCGGCCGACACTCCTCGAACCAAAAATGCAGCACAGCATCGATTTTTTCTTTGAAATCATCGCTCATCCGCACTATGCCTTTCCAAATAGCGACTGGGTGTGGTGCCAAGTGCCTTGGTGAACATGGCGATAAAGGCGCTCGGGCTATTATAGCCTAAATCGTAGGCAATGGTGGTCACGGGAACTTTTTCCGCTAGGCGCGCGATGGCGAGTAATAGACGCTGCCGCTGACGCCAGGCGCCGAATGTCATCCCGGTTTCCTTAACAAAAAGGCGCGCCAGTGTGCGATCGCTGGCCCCTGCTTTGATGGCCCAGGCGCTTAAATCCCGTTTATCGCCGGGTTGACTGCCGAGGAAATCGGTCACCACCTTCAGGCGCGGATCCTGGGGTAGGGGCAGATAAAGAGGCTCGGGCGTTAAAGCCTCCAGCTCGCCCGGAATAACCGCTAAGAGGCGGGCTTGGTGGCTTTTTTCCTCATAAAAAGTGGGCAAGGTGACCGCCCGCAAAATAAGTTCTCGCAACAAGGCGGGCACGGTCAGCACGCAACAGCGAGCGGGCAAACTGGAGCAAACGCCCGGGTGCAGGTAGAGGCTGCGCATGGCCAACAAACCATTCGAGGAGACCTCGTGCTCGGTGCCCGGCGGCACCCACACGGCTTGAGAGGGCGGCACTAGCCAACGGCCATCGCAGGTGTGAACCGACATCATGCCTTTGGAGGCATAGAGGAGCTGACCGCGAAAATGGGAATGGTTGGGAATGTGAAAGGGAACCGTTCGGTCCCTCGCATAGGCCAAGACAGGATGAGCCTGGTCCGGGTGATCGCCGATGGGATCGGTCAAAAAGCCGTCCGGGCCCCAAATATCCCGCTCTTGGGCCAGCTCGGTCAGGCCGGTCGGCATGTCCGCCATGATGGTTTTATCGTTTTGTCCGTTTTTCAACATTATTTGTCAGTATATGGTGAGACCGGCAAGAATATACACGCTAAATAAGCGGACATGTCAATTTGGCGTGGATATCTCTCAGAAGGGTGGCGACGGCCCGAGGTCCTACTTTTGCTCATGGCCGCAGCGGTCCCGCTTAGCTTTGCTACTTGGCAAGCCCTTCTGAACAACTTTGCCATCGAGCGGGCCGCCTTTACCGGCGCGGAGATGGGCATCCTCCAATCCTTGCGAGAAGTGCCGGGGTTCCTTGCTTTTGCTGTCGTTTTTTTCCTCTTGTTCATCCGCGAACAGCGCCTGGCCTTTTTATCTCTCTTGTTGTTGGGTTTCGGCACGGCCATCACCGGGTTTTTCCCGACGATTTTCGGGCTCTACGTAACCACGATGATCATGTCCGTCGGCTATCATTACTATGAAACCCTGCAAGTTTCCCTTTCTTTGCAATGGGTCGAAAAAAGTCGGGCGCCTGAGGTTTTGGGCCGTATCATCGCAGTGGGGTCCTTTATTTCGATCGTCACCTTTGGCCTCATTTGGCTGGCCAGCGATCTCTTTGCACTGGAATTCAAATGGATTTACCTGCTGGGCGGGGGCGCCACTATGGTCTTGGCCCTGTTGTGCTGGTCCGCCTACCCGATCTATGACGAAAAAGTCCGTCAACACCGCCACATGGTGCTGCGCAAACGCTATTGGCTCTATTACGCCCTGACCTTTATGAGCGGTGCCCGGCGGCAAATATTCATCGTATTCGCCGGGTTTTTGATGGTGGAAAAGTTTGGCTTTGGTGTCGGCCAAATCGCTTTATTGTTCTTGGTAAACGCGGCCATCAACGTATGGCTTGCGCCGATTATCGGCCGTTGGATTGGGCGATGGGGCGAGCGGCGGGCCTTGGTCTTGGAATACATCGGCTTGATCGGTGTCTTTACCGCCTATGCCTTTGTGGAAAGCGCGGCGGTCGCTGCGGCCCTCTATTTGGTGGACCACATGTTTTTTGCGCTGGCCATCGCAATCAAAACCTATTTTCAGAAAATCGCCAACCCGGCCGATATCGCGGCAACGGCCGGTGTGGGTTTTAGCATCAACCATATCGCCGCCGTGATCATACCCGTGTCTTTTGGGATGCTCTGGCTCGTGTCTCCCGCGGCGGTGTTTTTATCCGGAAGTGCCATGGCACTGTGCTCGCTGTTGCTTGCCTTGAATGTGCCCCACGATCCGCGCCCCGGCAACGAAGTCATGGTGGGTCATGTAAGGTCTGCGCAAAGCACCGCAGCCGAATAAGTCATTTTTCAGACAACTCCCCTGAGTCTCATACCTCCACAAGTGCCTCGGGTCGGGCTAAAGTGATGCATGATCAAGGTTAGCGAGACCTTATGGCTGGATGAGAAGCTGATCCAGATTAAGTTCATCCGCGCTTCGGGACCGGGTGGGCAAAATGTCAACAAGGTGGCCAGCGCGGTGCAGCTTCGCTTCAACGTGGGCGCCTGTCTGAACTTGAACCAGGCGCAAAAGGCCCGACTGAAACGTCTGGCGGGTCAACGCATGAGTGAGGCCGGCCTACTTACCATTGATGCGCGACGTTTTCGCACGCAAGACCGTAACCGGGAAGACGCGTTGGACCGACTGATCAACTTGGTCCAACGAGCAGAAAAACCACCGCCCCCGCGCAAGAAAACCAAACCGGGGCCGGCGGCAAAAGCCAGACGTCTGGAGGAAAAGCGCCAACGTTCCAATCGAAAAAGAAACCGCCAAGCCGTGGCGCCGGAAGATTAAAGGGATGGGTTCGTAAGAGGAAAAGCCCCTATCGCATGACAGGGCCGAGGGGTATGATGACCTAAGGCATTTATTTACAGCGGTGAAGCGTCCATGAAAATTTCAAGCTCCTTTGACGGCGGCAATATCTCGTGCCGCCGCATTACGTCACCCCAAGACATTCAGTTGGAAATCCTCAAAGACCATAATTCAGACTTTTACCAATGGTTCTATTTCCGTCTCACCGGTGCCGCCGACCAGGACTGCCAGCTTAAGATTGTCAATGCAGGTGGTGCCGCCTATACGGCCGGATGGGAGGGCTACCAAGCAGCAGCGTCCTATGACCGGGATGACTGGTTTAGGGTCCCCACCAGCTTTGACGGGGAGACTCTGACCATCAGCCACTGCCCCCAACGAGACTCCGTTTACTATGCTTATTTCGCACCCTATTCCATGGAGCGCCATGCAGATCTCATCGCGGATTGCCTAGATGATCCCCGTGTTCGCCTTTCGATGCTTGGGAATACCTTAGACGGCCAGGACCTGGATCTTTTGGAAGTCGCCAGCGGTGAAGCGCAAGGCCGGAAAATCTGTTGGCTCATTGCCCGGCAACATCCAGGTGAGACCATGGCCGAGTGGTGGATGGAAGGTTTCTTGGACCGGCTCTTGCAGACCCATGACCCCATCGCCCGAGCCCTTTTGGAAAAGGCGGTCTTTTACATCGTCCCCAACATGAACCCGGACGGAAGTCGGCGCGGCCACCTCCGCACCAACGCAGCCGGTGCCAACCTCAACCGGGAATGGGATGCCCCGACCTTGGACCGGAGCCCAGAAGTTTTTCATGTCTTGAACAAGATGAAGGAAACCAGCGTCGATTTCCTTCTCGATGTCCACGGGGATGAAGCTCTGCCATACAATTTCATCGCCGGCACCGAAGGCATCCCCTCGCATAGTCAGCGCCTGGAAAACCTAAACCTGGCTTTTCAAGCTGCTTTGCGACGTGCCTGCCCCGATTTCCAAAGTGAAAAAGGCTATGGGAGAAATCGGCCGAAGAGTGGCAACCTTTCCATGGCGGGAAATGCCATTGCGGAAACCTTCGATTGCCTTGCCATGACATTGGAGCAGCCCTTTAAGGACAGCGCGATCACCCCGGACACCCGGGTTGGATGGTCGCCGGAACGCTGCCGCAAGCTGGGCGCCGCCAGTCTGGATGCGCTTTTTTCGGTCCTGGATCAGCTCCGCTAGGCTTTATGAGCTTAATCAGACAATAAAGTCGTTCGCGTCCAGTTGATTTTTGGTAACACCTTCAAGTGTTACGTCATTATTGCTGTCCAGCCGGATAACTGCATTCCCGCCCGAATTACTGGTTGCCGCCAAGACATCGGCGCCCGAGTTGAAATTATAGTCTCTCACATCCAGCACGTCTTTTAAGCTAACGAAATCCGTAATGGTATCGGAGCCGGTATTGTTATCAAAAACGAACGTATCCGCGCCACCGTTGCCGGTTAAGGTGTCATTGCCGGTGCCACCGTTGAGCCGGTCGTCGCCCTTGCCGCCCAGAAGCCTGTCGGCACCTCCGCCACCTCTTAGAGTATCGCCCTGGGTTCCACCAACCAGCTGATCGGCGCCGCTTCCGCCAATCAAGAGGTCATTCCCTTCGTTGCCGTCAATGTCGTCGCCGCTACCGCCGCCACGCATCTCGTCATTTCCGGCTCCTCCAACAAGAGTATCTGACCCGCTACCGCCCCATAAGCTGTCGTCGCTATCGCCACCATCTAGATCGTCATTGCCCGAACCACCATACAGCCGGTCCTTGCCCTTTTCGCCAAAGAGTTCGTCATCTCCATCATTCCCTCTGAGCTCGTCCCGACCGGATCCGCCAAAGAGGTCGTCGTTGCCCTCCCCACCCCGCAATTCGTCATTTTGACTCTGGCCACGCAGAAGGTCATTTCCCTCGTCGCCACGAAGGTCATCATTTTCGCCGCCGCCGCGAAGCTGGTCATTGCCGCTTCCGCCATAGAGGTCGTCATTTCCCGATCCACCGAGCAGATTATCAGCGCCCGAGCCACCTTCTAGAATGTCGTTACCGGAACCGCCATCGAGATCATCACCGCTACCGCCGCCCAGCAAGCGGTCATTGCCACCATAGCCGGAAATGTCATCACGTCCGCCCCCGCCGGAAATGGTATTTTTGCCATTGCTGCCACCGAGCAAATTGTTCAAACCATTGCCGGTTAGGTTAACATTGTTGGTGCCCGATGCGGCCTGGACATCCCGATTGATTTCCAAGTTCACCTGATCATTGGGAAGATCGTAATCCAACGAGGCGAGTTGAGAGCCCCCGTTAGGGTCCGCACCGTAAATTGCACGAGCCCCAGCAATATCGTCGGCCTGAAGTTCGTTGATCGACGGGTTATCGATGGGTGCCATGATCGAGGGCACATTGGTTTCATGCCTGAGGCCAATGGAATGCCCGATCTCATGCAAGGAGGTCCGATAAAGCTGAGTATTGCCCCAGTTTACATTCGAATTGTAGTGGATATCGCCAAATTTCGGGAAATAGGCTTCGGCCAGGATACCGCCAGTCCCTTGGTTTTCGCCGGTCACGCGTATATCGGCGGCCTGCGGGTTTTCCTCGGCCCCGCCATCATCGAGCACCGCGAGGAATTTGATGTCTGCAACCGAAGCCCAGGCGTCAAAGGCAGAGGCAATTGTCGCCTCGTACCCGTTGGGCATGATCTGATCCATGTCAACCGAGGTCGAGGTGTTGAAGTCGATCGCGATAGAACCCGGCATAAAGCTCCAGGTCACCACGCCGCCGGTGGTGCCCATACCACCGTCGCCCCACTTGTTACCCTGAGCAACAAATTCAGCCGACTCTGGTGTGTCCCCGTTATTCGACAGTGCGGCAAGGATTTCCGCCTGCGGCTGGCTTAAGCCACAGCCGCAACAGCCGCAATAGCCGCCATGCTCCATACTCGCTGCCGGTTGTTGGTCGGAAAGGGATGCCGCACCCTCCTCTCCAGTCGTTTGAAGGGCGCCTTGCTCCAGGGAGAATGAAACCTGATCCGGCACCGCCCTTATTTCCCCTATAACCGGCTCCACAGGGCTACCTTGGGAAGTTGCGTCCAGCCGATCGAGTGGCGTCAGTTGGACCTGGTCCGCCAAGCCAACTTGACTGTCTCGCGCAACAAAGCCGACGTCGAGATCTTGATCGGACGCCTGACCTCCCTTGTCATGGCCAGCAAGCGTAAAGGAGGTGACATCGGCATAGTCCGTCGCAGACAAGAGGTCAAAAAGATCCCCCTCCTCAGCGCCGATATTCAAGGAGCCCAAGCCACCATCGGACATTGATGTAGATGAGATCGGAGATGAAGAATTATCATTTTCCGAACCTGTTCGATCGGCAGCCGTTAAGTCGGGCACCAAAGCGGCGAAGTCGTAGGCTCCCTCAAGGCCAACGGCCGACGGGTTCGCCACACTGTGGTCTTTGCCAAATTGAAGAACAGACGTCGCGGCGACCTTCTCGGAAAGAGACTGGCGGTCAAACCAGGACGAGGGATCGGCTGAGAGTCCTTCACCATTCCCGTCGCCCGCAAAATCGCCGATTAAGTCGCTGGTCAAGGAACTAGGCTGTTTGAGAGATACTTCGTTAACGCTCATTCTCACTCTCTTCGGCGCTTGTCGGAGAACCCCAGACCTCGCCTATACGAGGAATGGCACTAGTAGAGATAAATGTCCTACTATGTGAATCTGCCGACGCAACCTGATATTTGATTATTACGATTTCTTAATATGCAAATTCAGACGTTAACATAATGCTAAATTCCCATGCAATCAGGAGTATTTTCCCATCATTTAACTTATTGTTTTTATTTAAAATTTTCGCGAAGGACCTTACCCTTTTTTGCCTGCGATCGGATATAGAATGACCTTCCAGATCGAACCGTCTAAGCGCTTGCTTTTCGGTAATGTTTTCATGTTACCAAGTCTTTTATCCAGGGAAGCGAACCCTTTATAGTATTCATCAGCCCCGGCCAGGACACCGCACACAATGTCTGATTCAATTCGCCCCGTTTTTGTCGTCGGATGCCAGAGAAGCGGCTCCACCTTGCTCGGCTCCATGTTGGGCGGCCACTCCAAAATCATTTGTGCCCCGGAGAGCCACTTTATCGTGGACTTGATGCCTTCTTTGGATCCGCGACATCCCGTCGATCTAGCCGAGGTGATCGACAAGGTCGACCAGCATTGGCGCTTTCGCTTGTGGGAATACGACTTAGGGTCGGAGCGGCCTGACTCAGCCTCACTGGAGCCGGTTTATGCCAACGCCATTCATTGGCTCATGAAGCGCTACGGCGCAGCTCATGATCGTGCTGACGCCAAGATCTGGGTAGACCACCAGCCCGGCCACGTACGTTTTGTCTGGCGGCTCAAGCAACACTTTCCCGAGGCCAAATTCATTCACATCGTCCGGGATGGACGCGCCGTCGCGGCTTCCCTCATGCCCTTGGATTGGGGGCCAAACGAGATCTTAAGCGCCACCCGCTTTTGGATGCGCCGGGTGGTGCAAGGCTACGCTGCCGGCGCCTATCTGGGGCCGAACGACTTGATGCATGTGCGCTTTGAAGACCTGGTTAGCGACCCGGAAGCCACGATGGCCCAAATTTCCCAGTTTGTCGGCGTGGATTTCGAGTCCGGCATGCTCACCTCTTCCGGGCTGAAACTTCCCAAGTTTACCCATAATCATCACAAACTGGTGGGAAGCAATCCTGCAAAAGACCGAACCGATGCCTGGCGCAATAAGCTAACCCAGCGGGAAATTGAGATTTTCGAGGGCATTACCTGCGATTTACTGCCCATACTGGGATATGAGCCCATTTGCGACCGCTTATTGGCCAATGATTGGTTCGCGGTCTCCACTCAAGAGGAAGTGCGGCGGATCGCCCTGAACCAATTCAAAAAAATCGGGAATAAGTTTAGCTTCTGGCAGCGGCAAAGGCCCTATGCGAAGTAGAGCTTGGTCTGGAAACTAAAAGAAAATTAAGGGAGTCTAGGGGACAATCGAGGCTATCATGGCACGGGCTGGACAACCCGGAATCTGTTAGAAAAAAAGGCTTGAACAACTTATGGCACGTATTCTCGTTACCGGTGGCGCCGGTTATGTAGGCAGCCACACCTGCAAGGCTCTCGCCAACGCCGGACACCAGCCCATCGTCTACGACAACCTGGTCCACGGCTTTCGCGCCGCGGTGCAATGGGGTCCGTTGGAAATCGGTGATCTCCTAGACCAAGAGCGGATCGACCAGGTCATCAAGGCTCATCGGCCAGAAGCGGTGGTCCATTTCGGCGGTTACATCGCCGCCGGTGAATCAGTCAACGAACCTGGCCTTTACTATCATCAGAATGTCACCGGGTCCTTGGCTCTCCTGGAAGCCATGCGGCAGAACGACCTGAAAACCATCGTGTTTTCCAGCACGGCCGCGGTCTATGGGGATCCTGAGTTCACGCCTATCCCCGAAGACCATCCCCTCAAGCCCATCAATCCCTATGGTCACAGCAAGCTGATGGTCGAACAGGTTTTGGCGGACCATGCCCATGCCCACGGGACCAGCTATGCCGCCTTGCGATACTTTAATGCATCCGGCGCGGACCCGGAGGGTGAGATTGGGGAATGCCATGATCCGGAAACTCACCTCATCCCCTTGGTGATTCATGCGGCCCTAGGCATTCGGGACAAGCTTACTATTTTTGGGACCGACTATGACACGCCCGATGGCACCGCCATCCGCGACTATATTCACGTTGCGGATCTAGCCAGTGCCCATGTTGCCGCTTTAGACCACTTGATGTCGGGCGGCGCCTCAACCGCCATCAACCTGGGCACCGGAAACGGATACTCCGTTCGCGAGATCATCGAGTGCGTCCAGCGGGTGACCGGCAAGCCCGTACCCCATGTAGAAGCGGACCGACGCCCCGGAGACCCGCCGATCCTGGTCGCGGATGCGCGCAAGGCTATGGATGTATTGTCGTGGAAGGCAAAGCAGTCGACCCTTGATGACCTCATTGCCAATGCCACCCAGTGGGAAAGAGGCGGTCGACATTTCCCCCTTGCCAAAGCGGGATAGCGCTCTCGGGTTTTTCCGCCTGACCCCGCAAGGGGTGGCGTGCTGGTCCTTAGATTCAGTGCTCTTTGGCCGCGATCTAGCGAAGAACCTTGAACAGCGCGTCGACAATGCGCTCGGCCGCGTCGCCCTGTCCGAACGGGTTTTCAATCTGCTTAACGGCATTTAGCCAAGACTGATCGGCAGCAATCTCGTCCAACATACAGGCCAGGACCTTCGGGTCTCCCCCGACCAGTTTGCCGGCACCGCAGGCCAGCACCTCAGGCCGTTCGGTATTTTCTCGCAGCACAAGCAAGGCCTTGCCCAAGGTCGGTGCTTCCTCTTGCACGCCGCCTGAGTCGGAGACAATCAACCACGCCTTGGACAAGAGGTGCAAAAAGTCCGGATAGATCATGGGATCGACCAAATGAATCTGCGAGCCATGTTGAAAGATCGCATCACATTCAGCCCGCACATGCGGATTGGGATGCACCGGAAAAACCAAAGCCATGTCGGGATGTGCCTGCACAAAGTCCCTGAGCACGCGCATATTCCCCGACATCACGTCCCCGAAACTCTCACGTCGGTGAGTGGTCAGCACCAAAAGGCGCTTTCCCTCCAAACTGTCGATCAACTTTTTTACCGGTGCCGAGACGGCAATATCGGCCAGCACCGAGTTCATGGCATCCACAACCGGATTACCGGTCAGAAAAATCTGCTCCGCCGCCACGCCGTCGTGGTGCAAATTCTCCACATTCATTTGCGTGGCGGCCATGTGGAAACTTGTCAGCTGCGTGATCAGGCGCCGGTTCATCTCCTCAGGGAAAGGGCTAAAACGATTGCCGGACCTGAGGCCCGCCTCGATATGAGCAACCGGCACTTGCCGGTGATGGGCTGCCAAGGCGCCGGCGAGTGCTGAGGTGGTATCGCCCTGGACCAAGATCGCGTCAGGTCCGACGTCATCCAAGATAGGATCCAGAGCTTGAAGCAGACGAGCCAAAAGCTGGTCCAGGCTTTGGCCCGGACGCAATACGCCCAAATCGTGATCGATATGGGCTTCGAAATAGTCCAACAGAGGCTGGAGCAGGTCCGTGTGCTGGGCGGTGTTTATGACGACGCTCTCAAATTCGCCGGGTCGCCTTCCCAGCTCGCGCAAAATCGGCACCATTTTGATGGCTTCAGGGCGCGTACCAAACACGCTGACAATTTTTTTGCGAGTTTTTACTTCTTCCATCGTC